>SKSM01000261.1 GCA_007122985.1 Nitriliruptoraceae bacterium
CTACGCTTCCCCGGCCGTCGCCGACCCGACGGCGTCCAAGTCCCCCACACCGTCCCGGCCCACCCCGACCCGGAGTCCGCGTGCCCCGTCACCACGCCGTCCAGGTCCCGGCCACCACCGCCAACCTCGGTGCCGGGTTCGACGCGTTCGGGCTCGCGCTCGATCGGCACCTGGCAGCGCGCACGGTGCCGGTCGACAGCCAGCCGGAGCGGGTGCGCCACCTCGACGACCACCCGTCGGGGCTGCCCACCGGTGACGACAACCTGATCTGGACCTCGTTGGTGGCCTTCTGCGAGGAGCACGGAGTCGAGGTTCCCGACGTCGCGATCACCACGCGCTGCGCCATCCCGGCCGAACGGGGGCTCGGGTCGTCGTCGGCGGCGATCGTCGCGGGATTGACGCTCGGCCGGGCGCTGACCGGCGTGCCGGTCGGCGACCCGGACCTGGTGCGGCTGGCCGATCGGCTGGAGGGGCACCCGGACAACGTCGCGCCGGCGCTGCTCGGTGGGCTGGTGGCCTGTGCGCGTGACGATGCGGGTGACCTGGTGGTCCGCCGCGTCAACCCGACCCCGGTGCTGCGGCCGGTCGCCCTGGTGCCGGAGGTCCGGTCGCTGACCGCTACCACCCGTGAGACCCTGCCGGAGGCGCTGTCCCGGGCGGACGTGACCACCCAGGTCGGCCGTGCCGGTCACGTCCTGGCGGCGCTGACCGGGACGTGGCCGGTGTCCGCCGCGCTGATCGGCGACCGGCTGCACGAACCGGTGCGGTTGGCCGAGATGGGCCCGAGCGGCAAGGTGCTCGCGACCCTGCGCGCCGACGGGGTCCATGCGTGGCTGTCGGGTGCCGGGCCGAGCGTCGTGGCGGCCGTGCCGAGCGCGGATGCATCGACCTCGGCGGCGGTCGTGCAGCTCGCCGGGGCGCACGGGTTCACCGCCGTCGACCTGCAGGTCGACCTGGCTGGTGCGCTGTGCTGCCCGGACGACGGCTGTGGCCTGGCGGGTCGCCGCGGGTGCCCGCAGTGCCCGGCCGCGAAGGTGGACGGCCCGGCGGCGTGCGGTGGTCGTCCGCTGGCCGACGGGTGGGCGCACGACCGCGGTGGGTGACCCAGTAGACTGCTGCGACGCCGCGTCGATCCGACGTGGTGTCGCACGGGTTGGCGCTCGACGGCCCTGTTTCTGTCCGTCCGGCAGGCGCCCACGGGCGGGCCGGTTCCCGCCGGCGCTGGGAGTGGTGAGGACAGCCCGGCGTCGTCGTTTCCGCCGTCACCGGCGTTGCTGCTTGCCTGTCGTCGATCATCTGTTGTCTGCCGTCGGGCTCCCGACGTGCCAGACGTCTGTCGTGCCCCCACGCCGGGCGCCGCTCTGACGGCGTCATGGAGGAATCCGCATGGACCGCAGCATCCTCGAGCGCAAGGCACTTCCGGAGCTGCGAGAGATCGCCGCCGCGCTGGAGCTTCGTGGTGTTCACCGCCTGCGCAAGGCCGAGCTGGTCGATCTGATCATCGAGACCGCGACCGGGGGCGCCGACACCGGCAATGGGTCCTCGGATGCCACGGCGGGCAGCAACGGCGAGGTGGCGGCGCCGTCGTCGGACGAGGCGACGGCCGGTGGCGACGACCGCGCGGACGCCCGCCGCGACGGCGGCGACGGCGATGACGACCGCCGCGACGCAGAGGTCCGCACCGGCGTCCTCGATCTGCTGCCGGAGGGCTACGGGTTCCTGCGGTGCACCGGTTACCTCGCCGGCCCGAAGGACGTCTACGTCTCGCAGTCGTTCGTCCGTCGGCTCGATCTGCGGCGCGGCGACCTGATCTCCGGACCGATCCGCCGCAACCGCAACAACGACAAGTTCCCGGCGCTGGCCCACGTCGACACCGTCGAGGGCGCGCGGCTGCCGAAGGACCCGGCCGAGCGGCGGCGGCCCCAGTTCTCCGACCTCACCCCGCTGTTCCCACAGGAGCGGTTCCATCTCGAGACCGGCGAGGGCTCGCCCATGGCGATGCGGCTGGTCGACCTCATGGCGCCGGTCGGCAAGGGACAGCGCGGGCTGCTCGTCTCACCGCCGAAGGCGGGCAAGACCACCGTGCTCAAGCAGCTGGCCAACGCCATCGAGACCAACCATCCCGACACCCACCTGCTGGTGCTGTTGGTGGACGAACGACCCGAGGAGGTCACCGACTTCGAACGGTCGATCAGGGGCGAGGTCGTGTCCTCCACCTTCGACCGGCCGGCGGACGATCACACCCAGGTCGCGGAGCTGACGATCGAGCGCGCAAAGCGCCTCGTCGAGCGCGGCCGTGACGTGGTCGTGCTGCTGGACTCGATCACCCGGCTCGGCCGGGCTTACAACCTCACCGCTCCGGCGTCGGGTCGGATCCTGTCCGGGGGGATCGACTCCGCGGCGCTCTACCCGCCGAAGCGGTTCTTCGGCGCGGCCCGCAACCTCGAGGAGGGCGGCTCGCTGACGATCGTCGCCACGGCGCTGATCGAGACCGGCTCCAAGATGGACGAGGTGATCTTCGAGGAGTTCAAGGGCACCGGGAACATGGAGCTACGTCTCGATCGGCGCATGGAGCAGAAGCGGGTCTTCCCGGCGCTCGACATCGCGGCCTCCGGCACCCGCCGCGAGGAGCTGCTGCTCTCGAAGGGCGAGCTCGAGATCGTGTGGCGGCTGCGCCGGGTGCTGTCGACCATGGAGATCGAGGCCGGACTGCAGCTGCTGATGGACAAGCTCAAGGCGACCCGGTCCAACGAGCAGTTCCTGCAGATGGTGGCCAAGTCCAACCTGCAGTGAGCGCCGTTGGGGTCGGTGTCCGTGCCGGGCTCAGCAGGCGCGTCGGACGGTGACGCCGGCGAGCGTGGCCACCGCCTCACGGGCGTAGCTGTAGACCCGGGCCGGCCACGACGCGGTGTGCTCGGAGCCCACCACGCGCACCGGCTGGTCACCGAGGCACTGCTCGAACAGCAGCCGGGAGCGGCTGGTGTGGAAGTCGGTGGTGATCACCACCAGTTCGTCCCAGCCGGTCGTGGACACCAGGTCGCGGACCTCGCGGGCCTCGCCGGCGGTGCTCAACGGGTCGGGTTCGAGGCAGCGGGCGTCCAGCCCGCAGCGGTAGCCCGCTGCTTCGGCGTGTCGGCCGGCCGTGGAGAACAGCACCAGCTCCGCGTCGTGCTCGTCGGCCAGCCGGATCCCGAGCTCGGCCCGCGCCGGGCTGCCACCGCCGAGCACCACGACCGCGTCCGGCTGTCCGGGCACGTCGTCGCGCGGCACCAGGAACGCCGTCGCGGCCACCACCGCTGCCGACACGGCGGCGAGCGCCACCAACCACCAGATGCGGGCGGTCACCTTCCACCTCCGGTGGGCAGCAGCCCGGCGCAGCGTACGCGGGTGCGGCGGCGGACGGACGCTGGGTTTCCGGCATCCGGGGGCCGTATCCTCCGGCCGACACCGATGTCGGGACGGATGATGAAGGCCCTGGTCCTCGCTGGCGGTGCGGGCACGCGGCTGCGGCCGATCACCCACACCTCGGCCAAGCAGCTGGTGCCGGTCGCCAACAAGCCGATCCTGTTCTACGGGCTCGAGCAGATCCGTGACGCGGGCATCACCGAGGTCGTGCTGGTCGTCGGCGACACCTTCCCGGAGATCGAGGCCGCCGTCGGCGACGGCACCGCCCTGGGGATCGACGTCACCTACGTCCACCAGGCGCAGCCGCTCGGCCTGGCGCACGCGGTGCTCACGGCGGCCGATGCGCTCGGCGGCGACGACTTCGTGATGTTCCTGGGCGACAACCTCATCGAGGGGGGCATCACCGAGCTGGTCGAGTGCTTCCGGCGGGACCGGCCGGCCGCGCAGCTGCTGCTCAAGCGGGTCGAGGACCCGTCGCGGTTCGGGGTGGCGGTGCTCGGCAGCGACGGGTCGGTCGAACGGCTCGAGGAGAAGCCGACCGACCCGCCGTCCGACCTCGCGCTCGTCGGGGTGTATCTGTTCACGCCGGCGATCCTCGATGCGGCCCGCCGGATCGAGCCCTCCTGGCGCGGTGAGCTCGAGATCACCGATGCGATCCAGCAGCTGTTGGACCACGGGGCGACCGTCACCGCCTCGATCGTCGAGGGTTGGTGGCTGGACACCGGCAAGAAGGACGAGCTGCTCGAGGCCAACCGCACCGTGCTCGCAAGCCTGGGGCGGCGGATCGACGGTGAGGTCGACGGCGACTCGCAGGTGGTCGGCAACGTGGTCGTCGAAGCCGGGGCCCGGCTGATCCGGTCGATCGTGCGGGGTCCGGCGGTGATCGGCGCCGGCACCGTGCTCGAGGAGGTGTTCGTCGGGCCGTTCACCTCCATCGCCGACGACTGCCGGCTGACCCGCTGTGAGCTGGAGTACTCGGTGGTGCTCGACCGCTGTGTGATCTGCGACGTGCCGAGGCTGGAGGGTTCGTTGCTCGGGCGTGACGTCCACGTGACCCGCACCGAGCGGCGCCCCGCCGCCCACCGTCTGCTGCTCGGCGACCACGCCCAGGTCGAGATCGCGGAGGGCGGCTGATGCGGGTGCTGGTCACCGGCGGCGCCGGGTTCATCGGTGTCAACTTCGTCCGCTACGTGCTGCGCACCACCACGGGCGTCGAGGTGGTCAACCTCGACGCCCTGACCTACGCCGGCAACCCCGCCTCCCTGGCGGACCTCGCCGACGATCCCCGGTACCGCTTCGTCCACGGGGACGTCCGCGACGCGTCGTTGACGGCGTCACTGGCCGCCGAGGCGGACGCGGTCGTGCACTTCGCGGCGGAGTCCCACGTCGACCGCTCGATCGACGGGCCGGCGCCGTTCCTGGACACCAACGTCGTCGGCACCGGGGTCGTGCTCGACGCCTGCCGGCACGCCGGGATCGAGCGCGTGCTGCTCGTCTCCACCGACGAGGTCTACGGGTCGATCGATGCGCCCGGACGGTTCGAGGAGTCCGACCCCCTGCGACCGAGCAGCCCCTACGCCGCGTCCAAGGCCGCCGCTGACCTGCTGGCGCACGCCTACCGGCAGACCTACGACTATCCGGTCACCGTCACGCGCGCGACCAACAACTTCGGTCCCTACCACTACCCGGAGAAGGTCGTGCCGCTGTTCATCACCAACCTCATCGACGGGCAGCCGGTCCCGCTCTACGGCGACGGCTCCAACGTGCGCGAGTGGACCTACGTGGAGGACAACGTGGCTGCCCAGTGGCTGGCCCTGACCGAGGGTGAGCCCGGAACCGTCTACAACGTCGGCTCCGGCGAGGAGCGCACCAACCACGAGCTCACCCACGCCATCCTCGCGGCGATGGGCGCCGGGACCGACCGCATCGAGCACGTCGCCGACCGTCCGGGCCACGACCAGCGCTACGCCGTCGACAGCTCGCGGATCCGGAACCTCGGATGGCAGCCGTCGGTCGGGTTCGACGAGGCGCTGGCGCGCACCGTGGCGTGGTACCGCGACAACGAACACTGGTGGCGCCCGCTCAAGCAGCGCGGTGCGGCGACGCGGCGGGGGACGGCATGAAGGTCCTGATCACCGGCGCGTCCGGTCAGCTCGGACGCGACTGTGTCGACGCGTTCGGTGACGATGAGGTGGTCGCGCTCGACCGCCACCACCTCGACGTCACCGACGAAGCCGCGGTGTTCGACATGGTCGCGTCGGTCACGCCGGACGTGGTGGTCAACACCGCCGCCGTCACCGACGTCGACGCGTGCGAGGACGATCCGGAGCGCGTCCACCGCGTCAACGCGCTGGGACCGTGGTGGCTGGCACGGGCCTGTGCCACGGTCGGCGCCCGCCTGCTCACGGTCTCCAGCGACTACGTCTTCTCCGGCGAGTGGCTGGCTGACGGACGGGGGTGGAACGAGTTCGATCCCGTCGCACCGGTCAACGCCTACGGGCGGTCCAAGGCGGCTGGGGAGCAGCTGGTCCGCGAGACCCTGCGCGACCACCACATCGTGCGCACCGCGTGGCTGTGCGGCGCCCGCGGAGACAACGTCGTGACGACGATGCTGCGGTGGGCGCGTGAGCACGGCGAGGTCGCCGTGGTCGACGACCAGGTCGGCTCGCCGACGTTCGCGCGCGACCTCGCGGCCGCGCTGCGGCGGCTGGTGGTCGCGGGGCGGCCCGGCACGGTGCACCTGACCAACGCCGGGCAGTGCTCCTGGTTCGACCTGGTCGTGGCCGCGTTCGAGCAGGTCGGGATGGAGGCGTCGATCGTCGCGACCACCTCGGCGCAGCTCGGGCGCCGTGCCGCACGTCCGGCGTGGTCGGTGCTGGACGGCACCCATGCCGCCGCGATCGGCGTCGGTCCCCTGCCGCACTGGCGTGAGGGCCTGGTCGGCCTGCTGGAGGAGCTCGGCGAGCGTCCGGCTACGTGACCGGAGGCCCGCAGCCTACTGGCGGCTCATCACCAGCTGCAGCACGTACCAGAACAGCAGCGCGATCGAGGAGAACAGGTTCATCGCTGCCTGGGTCTCCATGTTCGGCGGGTAGCGGTGGTAGACCTTGTGGGTGTCGTAGAGGATCGCGGCGCCGGCGAAGGCGATCATCGCGACCGGGAACCACACGCCGAGGTTGAAGCCGAACAGCACCGACGCCACGATCGCGCCGAGAGCCAGCAGGCCGCCCCACATCAGGAACGGACGCAGGAAGCTGAAGTCCTTCGCGGAGCGGATCGCGATGAACGACAGCACCGCGAACGCGATCAGCGAGATCTGCGCGGCGGTCTCGATCGTGCCCTCGAGCCCCGGGGTGTTCGCGGCCAGCCACAGTGGTGCCGCGAAGAGCAGGGCGTTGGCGACGATCAGCAGCGCGTAGCCGCCGTAGGCGGCGGCCGGGGAGCTCGCCTTGTAGGCGAAGCTGGTGGCCATCCACGACACGAGCATGAAGCCGCCGAGGATCAGCAGCCAGTTGGTGGAGGCGACCACCGCGGTGATCGCCTCGGCGAGCCCGGTGGTGAACAGCAGGTACTGGACGAGGATGAACGCGGCGATGCCGAACAGCAGACGGACGTAGACACGCGTCATGAACTGCGTTCTGACCTGCTCCGGCTGTTGGGAGATCGGGCGGTCGAGCAGTGGGGCGGACGAGCTCATGCGGGTGCTCCTGCTGGTGCGGGCGAGGTCGGACCTCGGAGTCGGGCAGTGGCCTCGGGCAGAGACCTCGGGTGGGGCGTTCGGGCGCGCCACGTCGCTGCGCCACCGACCAGTGTGCCTGATCGGTGTCTGCAGCGGGACCGGCCCTTGCGGACGGTGGTCGCAAGACGCGGCGGATCGGCGTCCGAGGTGCGCACGGTGCTCGACCGCGGGCGCCGGCGGGTGGGCTGGGCGCCTCCACCGGGGCCCCTGGTACCCTTCTTTCCAACCGCGCGCCCTGGGCGCGCGTTCGTGTGGGAGCCCGGCCGGGTGTCACTGCGACGACGTCCGCAGGCGGACGGGCCGACGCGACGGTGCGTCGACGCGGGTCCGGACCCGAGTCCGCCACCCACCACCTCGCCACCGACATCCAGCGGCCGGTCGCCGCCCACGGGGCTCGCGCTCCACGACCTGCGACCACGCCGGGAGGACCACGTTCGATGAAGCAGGGCATCCACCCCGAGTACACCCTCGCCACCGTGACCTGCTCGTGCGGGAACCAGTTCCAGACCCGTGCGACGGTCGACAGCATCTCGGTCGAGCTGTGCAACCAGTGCCACCCCTTCTACACCGGCAAGCAGAAGCTGGTCGACACCGGTGGCCGGGTCGACCGCTTCAAGCGGCGGATGGAGAAGGCGACCGGCTGACCAGCGCCGGCTGAACGACGCCGCTCGACCAGTTCGCGGCCGCAGCGCGCATGGACGCCGGCGACGTCGGCGTGCGCACGGCAGCAGGTGCTGCGGTGGGGCTGGCTGTGCCAGGTGACGCTGCGCTAGGTTTCGGTCACGGACCGTCGCCGCAGCGCCGTGGATCGCTGTGTCGTGCGGGGCGGGCGCGGTCGGAGGAGCGCGACGTGGGAGTCGAGCACGTCCGCGAGGGGGCAGTGGTGGTCGGCGTTGGTCGGCGTGGCGGCTGCATCGGCCGTGGCTGACGGCACCGGCAGCGACAGCCTCCGGACGCTGTTCCGGCGGCATCCGGACGGGATCGCTTGGTTCGCGCGCGACGGCTCGCTGGTCGAGGTCAACGAGCGGTTCGAGGTACTGCTCGGGCAACGGATCACCGACCTCGCCGCGTGGAGCTACCGCTCGTTTGTCACCCCCGAGGGCATCGACCGGGCGGACCGGCGGTTCCAACGCGCGCTCGACGGCGAGCGACAGTCGTTCCTGACCGAGGTCGCAGGTCCGGACGGCGGGACATCCCCGATTGAGGTGACCCTGGTCCCCGATATCGGCACCGACGGGCGGGCGCGCGTGGTCTTTGCGATCGTTCACGACCGCAGCCAGCGCGTGCACGCCGAACGTGAGCGCGCCCGCGCCCTCGAGCAGCTCGACGAGCTGGTCGACGGCGTCGGCGTGGGGCTGGTGATCACCGGCCACGAGGGACGCATCGAACGGGTCAACCCCGCCTTCTGCCGCCTGACCGGCTATCAGGAGCAGCAACTCGTCGGCAGCCGCTTCCCCGAGCTGGTCCATCCTGACGACCACGCCGCCGCCGCGGAGCAGATTCGCGCGATGAACGCGGGTCGGACCGAGCAGGTCACGCTGGAGGAGCGCTACGTCACCGCCGTCGGGGACGTGGTGTGGGTCCGGTCGGTGGTCACCGCGATCCGCGACGACAACGGTGCGTCGGTCCGGCACGTCCTGTCCTGTCACGACATCACCGAGGAGCGCGCAGCCGCCGAGCGACTCGCGTCAGCGGACTGGCTGCGCCGGGCGGCCGCACGCGTGGCCGGGCTCGGGGCCTGGAGCGTCGAGCTGCCGGGCTACGAGGTCATCTGGTCCGACGAGCTGCTCGAGCTGATCGGGGGGCGGGCCGGGCCCCACCAGTCGCCACGGCAGGCCCTCGAGTACTACCTGGCGGACTCCCGCCGACGCGTCGTCGACGCAGTCGAGCGGTGTGCGCAGGACGGCACGCCGTTCGACCTGGAGGCCGAGATCGAGATGGACGACGGCGGCCGGATCGACGTGCGACTGGCCGGTGAGCCGCAGTACGACCCCGCCGGCGACCTCCGCCGCATCATCGGCACGATCCAGGACATCACCCCGCTCAAGCGGGCTGCCGCGGCGCGTCGGCGCGCGGCCGACCAGCTCGCGGCGCTGCTGCACACGATCACCGACGGGGTCGTGACCCTCGACCGCGACTGGCGGGTGACCTACATCAACCCGGCCGCGGAGCAGCTGGTCCGCGCCGACCGCTCCCAGCTCCTCGGCCGGCAGCTGTGGGAGGCGCTGCCGTCACTGGTCGGGACAGAGATCGAACGGGCCCTGCGGCGGACGGTCGCCACGGGCGAGGTGGTGGAGGTCGAGCGGTTCCACGCGGCGAGCACCGCCGCGTGGTACGACGTGCAGGCCTCGCCGAGTGACAGCGGCCTGACCGTGGTGTTCCGGGACGTCTCCGCACATGTGCGTGAGGAACGTCGCCTCCGCGCGGTCGCCACGGCCGAGGCGAACGCCGCCGACGAGCTACGCAGCGTCGACCGCGTCAAGAACGCCTTCATCACCGCGGTGTCCCACGAGCTGCGCACGCCCTTGACGGTGGTCAGCGGGATGGCCGACACGCTGGTGCGGCTGCGGGGCAGTGCGGACACCGCGACACGCGAGCGGGTCGAGGACTCGCTGGCGGCGAATGCCCGCCGGCTGAGCGAGCTGTTGGACGATCTGCTGGACACCGATCGGCTCGTGCGTGGGGTGCTGCGGGCCGAGCGACGCGAGGTGTCGTTGGTCGAGCTGGTCGAGGGCGTGATCGGCGAGTCCGGTGTCGCCGATCGTGTGGTGTTCGATGCGCCGCCGTGGCTTGAGGTCGCAGCCGATCCGGTGCTGGTCGAGCGATCGGTGCGCAACCTGCTCGAGAACGTGGAGAAGTACGCGCCCGAGGGGCCGGTCGAGGTGATGCTGGCGGCCGACGCGACCGGCGGGTTCGTCCTCGCCGTCCACGACGAGGGGCCCGGTGTTCCCGTCGATGACGCCGAGCGGATCTTCGAGCCGTTCCACCGGTTGGACGACCACCCGCAGCCGGGCACGGGTGTGGGACTGTCGCTGGTGGCGGAGTTCGCCCGGCTCCACGGCGGCCGTGCGTATGCCGACACCTCGGTGCAGCGTGGTGCGCGCATCGTCATCGAGGTGCCGGGTGGGCCGGATGCGGTGGCGGGCGCCACGGCGGGCGAGCAGGACCCCGGTGTCGCGTCCGGCTGACGGCGGGCCCTGGCCACCGGTGCCGGACTCAGCCGGCACCGGCCATCGCCCGCAGCGCGATGGCGCCGGCGCCGAAGGACGGCTCGAGCAGACGGGTGCCGTACCCGCGCACGTCGGCGTGGGTCAGCATGAGCCGTCGGTAGACCCCGGCGCCCCGGATGTCGCCGGCGAGCTGGAAGGCGGTGATGCGTCCGTCGTCGAGGTACAGCGTGCGCAGGACGCCGTCGTCGCGCATCCTGAGCTCCTCGCCGCTGGGGACACCGGCGGCGACCACCGGTACGCCGAGGTGCTTCAGGCTGTTCATCGACTCCGCCCCCTCGTAGACGGTGTCGAACCCCAGGATGCGCTCCGCGACGACCCGCCCCTGGTCCACCGCGTTGGGGAAGATGGCGTGGACGTAGCGCTCCCCGGTGAGGCGGTCGCTGGTCTCGGCCACGTCTCCGGCCGCGTAGACGCCTGTGACGTTCGTGCTGAGGTCGTCGTCGACAATGACGCCCCAGTCCATCGTCAATCCCGATCCGGTGAGGCATTCGAGGTTCGGCTTGACGCCGGTCGCGGCCACGTAGACGTCGCCGCGCAGCCGCTCGCCGCTGGCGAGGCGGACCGCCTCCACCTCGGTGTCGCCCTCGAACTCCTCGGCGGGCTCGTACATGCGCACGGTGACGCCGCGCCCCTGCAGGGCGGCGAGCACGACCTCGCCCGTCTCCGGGTCAAGCCCGCGGGGCATCACCCACCGGCGCGAGATCATCGTCACGTCGAGGCCGAGGTCGCGCAGCAGCAGTGCCACCTCGACGCCGATGAAGCCGGCCCCGACGATCATGGCACTGCTCACCTCGCCGCGGCGGGCGCGGTCGACCAGCGTGCTGGCGGTGTGCAGCGACTTGAAGTCGTGGACCCCGGCGAGGTCGACCCCGGGCAGCTGGGCATGCAGGCGGCTCCCGGTGGCGATGACGAGACGGTCGTAGGTGCACCTCCCGCCGCTCGTCAGCTCGACCCGCTTGGCGCCCGGATCGACGGCGCGGCAGGCGGCGCGGTGCAGCGTGACCCCGAGCCGCTCGAGGACGTCCGGGCCCTTCCAGTACAGCGGGGCGTCCCGTCCGGTCAGGAAGTAGGAGGCCATCGCGGGCGGCGAGTAGGGAGGGAACGGCTCGTCGCAGACCATGTCGATGTCGATGTCACCGGCCGGGCTCAGCTCCCTGAGCCGCTCGGCGACGGTCAGGCCGGCGGGCCCGGCGCCGAGGATCAGGACGCGCACGGGCGCACCTCCTCCTCACTGCGGGCCAGCACCTCGAGGATCCCGTCGACGGCGCGCAGCAACGGCGAGCCGCCGTCGGCGAGCAGCGGGGTCACGCTCGGTTCGGCCGCGAGCACGGCGTCGTCGTAGGGCAGCAGGTGCATCGAGGTGAACGGGAAGCCGCCCTCGGCCGCGATCCGGGCCTCGAGGCGCTCCGCCTCGCGTGCGTCCCGCACCCGGTTGGCGATCAGGTGCACGGCGGGGATGCCGAGGTCGGCCGCGAGCCGGGCGGCATGGACGGCCACCTGGACCGCGTTGAAGGTCGGGTCGCACACGACCAGGGCGTGGCGGAAACCCTTGGCCAGGGCGCGGCCGAAGTGCTCGACCCCGGCCTGGGTGTCCATCAGGATGACCTCGCGCTCGCGCAGGTTCATCGCCTCGACGACGCCGGCGAGCAACGTGTTCTCCGGGCAGAGGCAACCGGCGGCGGGCTGGACCGTGGTGCCCATGACCATGACCTGCACCCCGTCCGGGCCGTCGACCGCGTAGCGCTCCACGGCGTCGGTGGCGTCGGGGTTGAGCCGGAAGTACAGCCCCCACCCTGCGTCGGAGCTCGCCCCGGTCTTCTCCTGGACGTAGTCGCGGTTCTGGCTGATCGGGACCAGGGCGCGCGCTCGATCCTCCGGGAGCCCGATCGCGTGGGGCAGGTTCATCTGCGGATCGGCGTCCAGGGCGAGCACCCGGTGGCCGTCTCGCGCCAGCAGGCGGGCGATGAGCGCGGTCAGACTTGTCTTGCCGACACCGCCCTTGCCGGTGACCACGACCCGGAAGCCGCCGTCGCGACCGCCGTCGGCAGGCGCCGCCGCAACGACGCCTCCCGACGGGGTCGCCTCACACATGGGCCGGATCCTCGAGCTTGATGGTCCCAGGGTCGTGGGCCGTCAGTCCCAGCTCCTGCCGCTTGGCCTCGATGTGCCGGCGGATCCACACCGCGGCACGCTCGGGATCGGGCTCGACGGCGAACTTCGCGCCGACGACATCATCGAGGTCGTCGGCCAGGAGCTTCACGACGTTCATGCTGCCGAAGATGGGCGGCTGCACCCCCAGCACCGTCGAGACGCCGCTCGCCACCACGTAGGCGCCGATCGAGATCGCCTTCTCCGAGTACCACTCCGGTGCAGCACCGGCCAACGGCAGCTGGCTGACGTCGACGCCGAGGTGGTTGGCCAGTGCGGCTGCGAGCACGAGGATGCGGGTGTTGTCGACGCACGAGCCCAGGTGGAGCACCGGCGGGATTCCCAGGGACTGGCAGACCTCACGCAGTCCGGAGCCCGCCATCTCGGCCGCCGCCGGCAGCATCTGGCCCGCCTTGCCGTTGGCGACCGCGGAGCAGCCGGTGACGAGGACGAGGATGTCGTTCTCGATGAGCCGGCGGGTCAGGGTCACGTGGCCGTAGTCCTGCTTGACCTTCGGGTTGTTGCAGCCGACGACGCCGACGGCGCCGCGGATCTTGCCGGCGACGATGGCGTCCACCAGCGGCTGCGGTGTCCCACCGAGCGCCCCGAGGATCGCCTCGACCGAGAACCCGGCCATCATCTCGACCGGCGCGGTGGAGAGGCGCACGCGGTCGGGGTTGCGGTGCTCGTAGGCCATGATCCCGCGGCGCACGATCTCGCGTCCGATGGCGACCCCGCGCTCGGGGTCGAAGGAGATGTGGGTCGCCCCGGGGAACCGCGCCTTGTCGGCCGTGGAGATCACCTCGGTGTGGAAGCACTTCGCCACGTCGGTGACGGACGGCATGATGCACTGGTAGTCGACCACCATCGCCTCCAGGGCACCGGTCATGATGACCAGCTCCTGCATGAGGTGGTTCCCGGCCATCGGGATACCTCGGCGCATCTGGAGCTCGTTCCCCGTGCAGCACAAGCCGACCAGGTTGATGCCGGCGGCCCCCTTCTCCCGGGCCAGGGCGACGAGCTCCTCGTCCTGGGCGGCCTGCACGATCACATCGGACAGCACCGGGTTGTGCCCGTGGAGGGCGATGTTCACCTGTGCCTCGTCGAGGACGCCGAGGTTGACCTTCGAGATCCCCGGCTGCGGGGTCCCGAACAGCACGTCGGAGAGCTCGGTGGCGATGAGGGAGCCGCCCCATCCGTCGGAGAGGCTGGCCCGCAGGCCGTGGAGGAGGATGTTGGTGTAGTCGTTGTCCACCCCCATGTGGGTCCGGTGGAGCATCTCCACATTCTCGCGGTCGATGCCGCGCGGGGTGATCCCGAGCTGCTCCCACAGCGCGCGTCGGGCATCGGGGACCCGGTCGAGCATGCCGATGGCCTTCTTGCGGGTCCCGTAGTCCTCCATCATGACATCGGCGACGTCGCGGGCGATGTCCTGGGTGCTCCGGGCCTCGGTCGTGACCCCGAGCTCCTCGGCGAGCGCGTGTAGCTTCGTTTCGTCGCGGATCTCGTAACCGGCGGTCTTGCCCTCGGCCGTGGCCGCGAACACCTCGAGGATGTCGCGCCCGTGGTCGGAGTGGGCTGACGCGCCCGCGGCGATGGCGCGACCGAGGTTTCGGGCGACGATGATGTCGGCGTCTGCGCCGCACACGCCCCGCTGCGGCCCTTCGCCGAAGGGGTCGATCCGACAGGGCCCCATCGAGCAGTTCGTGCAGCTCACGCCCAGCGAGCAGTACCCGCATTGCGGCTCTTGCGCACGCAGGCGGTCCCAGACCGTGGTCACGCGTTCTTCACGCGCCCGCTCGATCATGTCCCTGGCGTCGGCGCCGATCGTCAGCGCGGATGACTCGGGAGGAGGGGGTGTCGCGCTCATGGCTCCCTGCTTTCGATCGTCTTCACCTCGGTGCCGAAACCGCGCCATGCATCGACCGAGTCGCTCCCGCTCCCGGAGGCGCCTGGGGTCGATGCCACGGCTTCGAGGGCACGTGCCGCATCCCCCACCCGGCGCTCGGCGATGAGTTCGTTGATCTCTCCGTAGACGAGAGCATCGACCTTGCACACCGCGACGCACGCGGGTTCGAGCCCCTGCTTCACCAGATGCACGCAGCCGTCGCACGTGATGGCGACCGGGTGCTCGTTTCCGCTCGCCGCCGCGGGATGGAACGTGACGGCGTCGAACGGGCAGACGATGGCGCACATGGCGCACCCGATGCACCGCGTCTGGTCGACGAGCACCAGGTCCTCGTCGACATCACGGGAGATGGCACCCGTCGGGCAGACCTGGAGGCACGGTGCCGGGTCGCAGTGCCGACAGCGGTTGGGATAGGACGTGTTCATGGTGGGACCCGCCTCCACGTGGATGCGGGTGCGGGGCGGGGGTTCCTCGAACAACGCCGCGATCGGATCCTTGCTGATCGAGGCCTCGACCGCACAGGCGAACTCGCACTGCCGGCAGCCGATGCACCGTTCGGGATCCACGAATACGGTCTTCACGAGACTCGCTCCCGGGCGCCTGCGGACCAGCCGGGGACGCGGCGACCGGGGGATCGGATCCCGTGCCGGCGGTGGGCCGTTCCCCACGATCCCTACGAAGGCCCGAGGGAGCAGCCGACAGCCCGAACAGGCTCCCCTCCCGGTGCGGTCTCTGATCGCGGCACCGGTCAGGTTCCATGTTCCACCCTACGCCGTGCCGCGGCGCCGGACCCGGGCCGGAGGTCCCCTATGGCGCATGGCCTCGGGGTCACCGCGGTCGCGGCCACTTCGCAGACCCGCTCGATGCCCCCGTCGTCACCCCAGGCACCGGTCGCTCGGTTGGCGAGGTGAGTCCCTCCGGGTTTGCCGGCGTGCTCGCTGTGTGGCTCAGATCATCCCGGTCGGAGCGGCTTGGCGGAAGTCGTTGGTGTCGTCCTCGGCGGGTGGGCTGTCGCTGAGGGCGTGGGTGATCAGTGGCTCGTCCATGCGGGGCTGTCGTGCGGACCTGCCGCGCTCCGGCAGTCGATCCTGTGCAGTCTCCGCCCGCGAGCGTCGCGGTCACGAGGCACCCCGCTCGCCACCAGGGAGGGGCCGGGCTGTGGCGCGCCGGGTCGACGAGCGGGGCCGTACCCTGCGCGCGACACGCCAGGAGGAGCGATGAGCACCGACGAGCAGGACCATCACCCCGGTGAGCCGGAGCTGTCCGGCGACCCGATGGAGATGGCCCCGCACTACTACGGGGGTCAGGCGGTCATCGAGGGTGTGATGATGCGCGGCGCCGACCGCTGGGCGGTCGCCGTGCGGCGTCCCGCCGGCGACCTGTGGCTCGAGTGCCATCACACCTCCACGCTGCCGCAGCGCAAACCGTGGCTGAAGTGGCCCATGATCCGTGGCTGCTATGCGCTGGTGGACTCCCTTGCCATCGGCATGAAGGCGCTCGGGATCTCCGGCAACCAGGCGCTCGAGGAGGACGAAGAGGAGCTCGGCGGGGCTGGCATGGCCGCCACGATGGTGCTCGCCGGCGCGATCTTCATCGGCGTGTTCATCTTCCTGCCGTCGGCCGGCACCAAGGGCATCGACGCGCTCATCGGCAACGTGATGGGTGACGGGGTCTGGTTCCACATCGTGGAGTCGGTCATCCGCATCGCGATCTTCCTGGCCTACCTGTGGTCGCTGTCGCTGGCCGCCGACATCCGTCGGGTCTTCGAGTACCACGGCGCCGAGCACAAGACCATCGCGGCGTGGGAGCACGGCGAGGTGCTCGAGCCGGAGAACGTCGACAAGTACTCGACCCTGCACGTGCGGTGCGGGACCAACTTCCTGATCCTGGTGATGCTCATCGCCATCGTGGTCTACACCGTCGGCGGCCTGCTCGTCCCGCCGCCGGAGGACATCTCCTGGTGGGGTGCGGTGATCTACCACGTACTGCTGCGGGTGATCCTGCTGCCGGTCGTCGCCGGGCTCGCCTACGAGCAGCTGCGTCTGGGCGCCGCCAAGGGCGGAAACCTGGTGGTCCGTGCGGCGACCAAGCCCGGGCTCTGGCTGCAGCTGATCACCACCAAGCAGCCCGACCGCGACCAGATCGAGGTCGCCATCCGGGCGTTCGAGGCGGTCGTTCCGCCCGAGCACCGCACCGGCCGGGTGTCGACGACCCTCGACACCCCGGTCACCGTCGCCCATGACAGCCTGGACGTCTCGTTGGAGTCGGCGCAGGTGTCGGTCGCGCCGCCGCCGCCGGACGAGGCGAGCGACGTGGACGTCGACTGACGTGGATCTCGAATCCCGACTCCGCGAGCTCGAGGAGCGCTACCTCGACCTCGAGGCGCAGCTCGCCGACCCGGAGATCGCCGGCGACGGTGCCCGCTACACGGTCGTTGCCAAGCAGCACGCCGAGCTCGCGCCGACCGTCGAGCGCTTCCGGGCCTGGCGGGCGACCCGCGACGACCTCGAGGCGGCCCGCGACATGGCCGCCGAAGCCGCCGGTGAGGACCGGGGCAGCATGGACGCCGAGGTGGCCGCGCTCGAGCAGCGGCTCGTGGAGCTGCAGGCACAGCTCGAGCTCGCCCTGGTGCCGGGCGACCCGAACGACGACCGCGACGTGATCGTGGAGATCCGGGCGGCCGCCGGTGGCGACGAGGCCGGGCTGTTCGCCGGTGAGCTCGAGCAGCTCTACCTGCGCTACGCCGACCGGCAGGGCTGGCGCGCCCAGGTGCTGTCGGAGTCCGCGCAGGGGGTCGGCGGTGTCAAGGAGGCGATCCTTGAGATCGCTGGGCGCGGCGCCTACGCCCACCTCAAGCACGAGTCCGGCGTCCACCGCGTCCAGCGGGTGCCGGTGACCGAGTCCCAGGGGCGTATCCACACCTCAACGGCATCGGTCGCGGTGCTGCCGGCGGCCGAGGAGGTCGACGTCGATGTCGACCACAACGACCTGCGCGTGGACGTCTTCCGCTCGTCCGGTCCCGGTGGGCAGAGCGTCAACACCACCGACTCGGCGGTGCGCATCACCCACGAGCCGACCGGACTGGTGGTGTCGTGCCAGGACGAGAAGTCCCAGCACCAGAACCGGGACAAGGCCATGCGGATCCTGCGGGCGCGGTTGCTGCAGGCCGAGCAGGAGCGTGCCCAACAGGAGCGCGCCGATGCGCGCAAGGGCCAGATCGGGACCGGCGACCGCTCGGAGAAGATCCGCACCTACAACTTCCCGCAGTCGCGGGTGACCGACCACCGCATCAACCGCTCCTGGCACGACCTCGACGGGCTGTTCGCCGGCGAGCTCGACGACGTCGTCGAGGCGCTGCGGCACGCCGAGCGGGCGGCCCGACTCGACGAGCTCCACGGCGACGGCAGCGACGGTGACGGTCGATGACCACGACCCGACCGACCGTCGCCGCCCGGCTCGCCGCGGCAGGGGTTGCCTCCCCGCACGCCGATGCGCGCTGGCTGGTCGAGCACGTGACCGCCGGTGTCGGCGACCCGGCCACCGACCCGGCCGCTGCACGGGAGCTCGCGGCGCTGGTCGCCCGCCGGGCGGGTCGCGAGCCACTGCAGCTGGTGCTCGGCAGCTGGGCATTCCGGACGGTCGAGCTGGCCTGTGTGCCCGGGGTGTTCCTGCCGCGGCCGGAGACCGAGGTGGTGGCCGGCGTCGCGATCGAAGCGGCACGTCGGGCCGGGCCGCGACCACGCGTGGTCGAGCCGTGCACCGGCGGTGGGGCCATCAGCTGCGCACTGCTGGCCGAGGTCCCCGGCGTCGAGGTGGTGGCCACCGACTGCGACACCCGCGCCGTCGCCGCCGCCCGCGACAACCTCGCGCGGGTCGCAG
>SKSM01000057.1 GCA_007122985.1 Nitriliruptoraceae bacterium
ATCCGGCGCGGCGGCCGCCGGCGTGCCGGTCAGCCGTCGCCCCGACCCGTCAGGAGTGTCGCACGCCGCGGCCGGCCAGCAGCGCCCGGTAGCCCTCGCGGTAGGTCGGGTAGCGCAGCGTGAAGCCGGTGGCGCGCAGTCGGTTGTTGCGGCAGCGCTTGTCGCCGCCCCGTGAGCGCTGGTCTGGCCCGACCGGCGGCGTGGGCACTCCCAGTTCCGCGGCCAGGAAGGCGATCACCTCGCCGCGGTCCACCGGTGCGTCGTCGACACCGAGGTAGCAGGTTGCCGGAGCGCTGACCGCGGTGAGCAGATGGACCACGGCGGCGGCTGCGTCGTCGCGGTGGATGCGATTGGCGTGCACCGGCGGATCCGGCCGTACCGCCCGGCCGGCGCGAACCTGGTCGACGAGCCGCGTGCGTCCCGGCCCGTAGATCCCGGCCAGCCGCAGGCTGATCGCGTCCGGGCGTCGCGACCACAGTGCCTGCTCGGCCTCGACGAGCACCGCCGCGTTCGGCGACGCCGGACGGGTCGCTGTACCCGCCCCCGCCGCCGAGCCTGGCCCGGTCGGGGTCGTCTCGTCCACCCACGAGCCGTCGTGCACGTCGTAGACGGCCGTGGAGCTGACCAGCAGGACCCGCGCCACCGGCGCGTCCGCGCGCTCCAGCGCGTCGAGCAGCCGCTGGGGGCCGTCGAGGTAGCTGCGCCGGTAGGCCGCCGCATCACGCGTGTCGGGTGCGGCCGCGCTGACCACCACCTCGACGTCGCCCGGTAGGTCGGGTAGGTCACCGCCGAGGTCCCCGGCCAGCGGTCGGATCGGGGCGGGCAACCGGTCGGCCGAGCGGCGCAGGCCATAGACCGTGTGGCCGGCCGCGGCCGCACGCAGCCCGACCTCGGTGCCCAGGTCCCCACACCCGGCGATCAGCCAGCTCATGCGTCGACGGCAGCGTCGACGGCCGCGACGACGGCGTCGTTGAAGGCCGGCCACGCCTGCTGCGCCCAGGTGTCGAAGTCCCGGTCGGCGAGCTCGGCGGCCGCCACCCCGCGGGTCGGGTCCACCCACAGGAACGAGCCCGACTGGCCGAAGTGGCCGAAGGTCGTCGCGTGCAGACGTGAGCCGGTCCAGTGGGGCGCCTTGTCGCCCTTGATCTCCGGGCCGAGCCCCCACGGGCACGGCGACTGCCGGCCGAATCCGGGGACGACGCCGTCGAGCTCCGGGAAGGCAGGCGAGGTCGCAGCCGCGTGCAGCTCCGCGTCCAGCAGCCGGGGCGCGAGCAGCTCGCGGGCGAAAGCCAGCAGGTCGTCGACGCTGCCCTGGGCCGCGTGTCCGGGGGAGCCGGTCAGCTTGGTCGAGTCCATCCCCAGCGGCTCGAGGACATCGAGCCGCAGGTGCTCGTCGAACGGCAGCCCCACCCGGTCGGCGATCAGCCCGCCCAGCAGCTCGAAACCCCAGTCGGAGTAGACACGGCGGCGCCCGACCGGCTGGAGCGGCGCGCCGCCCGGCTGTGGTGGCAGGCCACCGGCGTGCGCCAGCAGGTGGCGGACCGTGGCCTCGGGCACCGGGGCGTGCTCGCCCAGTGGCTCGTCGAGGTGGACGGCACCGTGCTGGACCGCGAGCAGGACCGCGTAGGCGGTCAACGGCTTGGTGACCGACGTGAACGGCAGCACCTGGTCGGTCGGCCCGTGGATGGCGCGGGTGGCGGCCGCGTCGGTGACGCCGACGGCGACCGTTGGCGGCTCCCAGGCGTCGACCTGTGCGAGCACCTCGGACAACGCGGTGATGGCAGTCTCCTTCGTCGGGGTCCTGCACGGGGCCAGGACGGACGTCGCGGTGACGCTACTGGCCTGCGGGGTCCGGGTCGCCGGGGCGGGTTGTCCGGTTGATCCGGACAAAAGGTGCCGGGGTCGGGCACGCCCGTCCCAACCGGCGCAACCGGCCCGTCCCGACCGGCCCGTCCCGACCGGCCCGTCCCAACCGGCGCAACCGGCCCGTCCCGACCGGCCCCGCCCGGCCACGTCCGGTCCCGTCCGGTCCGTCGCCGGCCGGTCAGGTCACTGCGGCAGCTTCGCGGTCAGGGTGATCGCGATCGCCACCTCGTGCTTCTGCGCCGCTGGCAGGACATCGTCCATCAGTTCAATCAGGTCAGGGGTGAACAGCGGGTAGCGCGCCGCGTCCGTCAGGCCGAAGGGGCGACGCTCATGGATGCTGATGTCGGTGAAGCCGACGTTCTCGAGCTTGTGGGCGAAGACACGCTCCGCCAGGGCGCCCGACACTCAGCCAGCCCAGGCCGACGGGTGGGTCAGCACCTCGGACGGCAGCTCCTCCTCGCGGATCGTCAGGTCGGTCACCGCCAGGCGGCCACCGGGACGCAGCACCCGGGCGGCCTCGGCCAGGACCCGGCTCTTGCGTGCGGAGAGGTTGATCGAGCCGTTGCTGATGACCACGTCGGCCGCGTCGTCCGGCAGGGGCAGGTCCTCCATCTCGGAGGTCACGAACGAGACGTTGTCGAGACCCGCCAGCGCGGCCAGGCTGCGTGCCTGCGCGGTCATCGACGGCAGCATGTCCACCCCGGTCACGTGGCCGGTGTCGCCGACCTCCATCGCCGCGAGCAGGGCATCCACACCGGCGCCGCTACCGAGGTCGACCACACCGTCGCCCGGGCGCAGGTTCGCCGACGGCACGGGGTTGCCGACGCCCAGCAGCCAGTCGTGTGCCGCCTCGGGCAGCCGGGCCAGCTGCTCGGAGGAGTACAGCTCCTTGGCCGGACCGTCCGGTCGGTCGATCGCCGTGTAGGCGTCGGCCACCAGCTGCTGGGTCTCGTCTTTGAACATCAGATCCCGGGTCACGTCATGTCTCCTTCTCCGTTCGTCGAGATGGATTCGTCTGACGAGAGGTCCTCCTGGGTGGTGTCGAGGTCGTCGAGGGTCGAGATCAGCCGTGACTCGACATCGGGGGGCAGCTCGACCTCGGACGCCTCGCCGAGCACCGTCCGCAGCTCCTCGGCGAACTCGACCTCCCCGCAGCAGCGGCGGCAGAAGGCCAGGTGCTCCTCGACGGCCTCGCGGTCCTGCGCGGTGACCTCGTTCTCCAGGTAGTCCCACAGCTGCTGTACGGCGTCCGCGCAGGAGATCATGGCAGGGCTCCCTCTCGCTCGGTCAGCAGGTCGTGCTCGACCGCGTAGTTCCACAGTTCACGCTCGAACAGCTTGCGGCCCCGGTGCAGCTGCGAGAGCAGTGTGCCATCGGGTAGCTCGAGGGCCGTGGCGACCTCCTTGGTCGGGACGCCGTACATGTGCACGAGCACGAGCGGTGTCCGATAGTGGGCCGGCAGGCGGTCCAGCACCGCCCAGACGTCCGGGACGGTGAAGCAGGAGAGGAAGTCGAGGTGCAGCGAGTCCGAGTACGGCAGCGGATCCTCGTCGGCGATCTTGCGGTACAGCGAGTAAGTCTCGTCGACCTGCTCGACCGGGACCTCCTCTGCCTGCCGCGCCTCATGCCGGGCCTCGTCCCGGACCAGGTTGACCAGGATCCGCCGCAGCCAGCCGCCGGCCGCCTCGCGGTCGCGGAGCTGGTCGAAGCTGCGGTAGGCCTTGACCAGGCACTCCTGCACCGCGTCCTCGGCACGGTCGCCGACGAGCCGGCAGGCCAGCCCATACAACGACGGGAGGTGGGGTCGGACCACCTCCCTGAACTCCGCTTTCCCCGTTGCTGTCATGTCGCTCTTCGAGTGCGGCGCACGTCGAACTCCCAGGCTCCGGTGCCGGCCGTCCCCAGCGGCACGCCGTCGAGCCGGCCCCACCAGGATGCGCATCCCCGCGGACGACGTCCAGCCCTTGTTGGGCTGCGCCGTCCGCGGGGAGACGCGGGCACTCATCCGTAGGTCGAGCAGACCTGACCGAGGTTGCGGTAGGTCGGTGTCCCCTGGGCCAACTTCCGGAGGTTGTCGGCCCAGGCCTCGGTCTCCGGTCGGTCGTTGTTGCGCTTGGCCTCCTCCTCGGAGGAGAAGTCGACCTCCACGAGGTAGCGGCCCGGCGTGTCCTGGTCTGCCAGGACCCGGCAGCCGAGGTAGCCGGGGGCCACCCCGGACTGCGCGCTGTCCCAGTCGACCATCAGTTGGTGCAGCGCCTGCTCGTCACTGACCCCGTCGACCTCGACGATCTGTGTGAATGCCATGGTGCTCCCTCCTTGGTTGGTTGCTGCTCGAGTGGCCGTCGTCGACCGGCGAGTTGTGTCGCTTCGACCGGCGTCCGGCGGTCAGTCGTCGTCCTTGCACTCGCCCAGCACGATCGGACCGTCCTCGCCGGTGCGCTCCACCGCGTTCCAGGCGGTGGGGTGGCCGGAAGTCGGGTTGTGCTCCTGGTCCATCAGCTTGTCGGTTGCTGCGTTGAGGCCGACGTCATCGCCGCTGTTGTACGACCCCGGATGACCGTCGATCGGGTTGGGGCACCCGAAGTTGTCCTGGGCCCCCTGGCCGGGCGGCTGCATCGCCAGCGCGGGTCCGGCCGAGAGGCCGAGGGCCAGCAGCAGGGCGGCGAGCAGCGTGGTGATCCGTCTCATGATGCTCCCTTCCCCGGGGGCGGTCCCGGCTCCCTCCAAGCCGGTGGTGACCGCTCCCCGACACCTCCAACGACGACACCGGCGCCGGGCTCATTGCATCGGCCGGCACCGAGCGCTTCCCCGCGCGGCCACCGCACGAGGCCACGCTCGCCTGGCGGTCACCTCGACCGGTGCGGGGTCGGGCGCGGCACGCCGCCGGACCTGGGCACTTGCGCTAGCCCTACCCCCTAGGGGTACACTCGGCTGCCGTGGGCGCGGGACGTGCCGTTCGCCGGTGACGCTGGTCACCTGCCACCTCGACGACCATGCTGGTGCCCCGGAGCCATCACGCGACGACACGACGTCGCGCCGCCATCCCACCACGCGACCACACGACGACGCCGCCCGCCACCCGACCTCAGGATCCCACGTGAGCACCACCACCGAACCTGCCGGCCCGGAACAGCGCGAGTTCACCGCGGAAGGGATGACCTGTGGGGCCTGCGCGGCCCGGATCCAGAAGGTGCTCAACCGCGAGGACGGCGTCGAGCTCGCCGAGGTCAACTACGCCACCGGCCGCGCCCGGGTCGACTACGACCCCGGCGTGATCGACGTCGAACGCATGCAGCAGCGCATCGACAAGCTCGGCTACCGGCTCGTGCCGGTCGACGACACCCCGGGATCGGGCGAGGACCTGGTCGCACGTGACACCGAGGCCGCCGCGCAGCGCGCGTGGCGCAACCGGGTGATCGTGGCGATCCCGCCGACGCTGGTGGTCATCTGGCTGGCGATGTTCGGTGGCGAGTTCGGCGAGACCACCGGCGCGCGCTGGACCCAGTTCGCGCTCACGGTCCCGGTGCAGTTCTGGGTCGGCTGGCCGTTCCTGCGCGAGATGGCCCGCCGCGCGGTGCGCTTCAGCGCCAACATGGACACCCTGATCGGGATCGGCACGCTGGCGGCCTTCCTCTACTCGACGGTGGCGCTGCTGGTCGGTGGCTTCCTCTACTTCGAGGTGGCCGCAGCGATCGTGGCGCTGCTCGCGCTCGGCCGGTACTTCGAGGCCCGGGCCAAGACCCGCGCCGGACACGCGATCCGGGCGCTGCTCGAGCTCGGCGCCAAGGAGGCGCGGGTCATCCGTGACGGCGACGAGGTCATGGTCCCCATCGAGCAGGTCGTGGTCGGCGACCTGCTGCGGGTGCGCCCCGGCGAGAAGATCCCCACCGACGGCGAGGTCGTCGACGGCGCCAGCGCCATCGACGAATCCATGCTCACCGGCGAGTCGATGCCGGTGGAGAAGACCGTCGGGGACCAGGTCGCCGGCGCGACCGTCAACTCCAGCGGCGCGCTGACCATGCGCGCGACCGCGGTCGGCTCCGACACCGCGCTGGCCCAGATCGTCAAGCTCGTCCAGGACGCGCAGGGCGGCAAGGCGCCGGTGCAGCGGCTGGCCGACCGCATCTCCGGGGTGTTCGTGCCGATCGTGATCGTCATCGCGATCGCGACCTTCCTGGCGTGGTGGCTGATCGCGGGCGACCCGCTGGCAGGGCTGATCACCGCGGTCGCCGTGCTGATCATCGCCTGCCCGTGCGCGCTCGGGCTCGCCACCCCGATCGCGATCATGGTCGGCACCGGCCGCGGCGCGGAGCTCGGCGTGCTGATCAAGCGCATCGAGACGCTCGAGGCCACCCGGCACGTCACCACGGTCGTGTTCGACAAGACCGGCACCCTCACCCGCGGCGAGATGTCGCTCACCGACGTCCACGTGGACGACGGCGTCGCCGAGGAGGACCTGCTGGCCCGGGTGGGTGCGGTCGAGGCCGACAGCGAGCACCCGATCGGGCGGGCGATCGCCGACGCCGCCCGCGAGCGCGTCGGGTCGCTGCCGGCCGCCACCGGCTTCGACGCGCCGGCCGGCCGCGGCGTCCGCGCCAGCGTCGGGGACACCGAGGTGCTGGTGGGCCGGCTCGGCTGGCTCGCCGACGAAGGTCTGGTGCTGCCCGGGCCCCTCTCCGATGCGGCGGAGTCGCTCGAACAGGACGGGCGCACCGTGGTCGCCGCCGGTTGGGACGGCCGGGTCCGCGGGGTGCTGGCCGTGGCCGACACCCTGAAGGACGACGCCGCCGAGGTGGTCGCCGAGCTCCAGCGGCTCGGGATGAAGGTTGCGATGCTGACCGGCGACAACGCCCGGACCGCCGGTGCCATCGCCGCCCAGGTCGGCATCGACCGTGTGCTGGCCGAGGTGATGCCTGACTCCAAGCAGGGCGAGATCCAGCGGCTGCAGGACGAAGGCGAGGTCGTGGCGATGGTCGGCGACGGCGTCAACGACGCGCCGGCGCTGGTCCAGGCCGACCTCGGCATCGCGATCGGGACCGGCACCGACGTCGCCATCGAGTCCAGCGACCTGACCCTGATGCGCGGCGACCTGCCAGGTGTGGCGCTGGCGATCTCGCTGTCACGCCGGACCTACCGCACGATCCTGCAGAACCTCGGCTGGGCGTTCGGCTACAACGTCGCCGCGATCCCGCTGGCCGCGGTCGGCCTACTCAACCCGATGATCGCCGGGGCGGCGATGGCCTTCTCCAGCATCAGCGTTGTGCTCAACGCCCTGCGGCTGCGGCGCTTCGGCCGGACCGAGCCCGCCACGTCCCGACCCGCGGCGGTCGAGCCTGCCGCGGCCGCGCACGCCTGAGCCCGGCTGGTGCGAGAAGCTCGCGGATGGGCGAGTTTCTCGCGGCCGGCGGGGCTGGTCGTGCAGCGGGGTGGCCGATCGGTGCGAGAAGCTCGCGGATGGGCGAGTTTCTCGCGGATGGGCGTGGTGCTCGCGGCCGGCCGCGCGACTCAGCCCGCGAGCAGCGCGCGGGTGTCGAGCACGATGAACCAGCCGAGGAAGCCGAGCACGACGGCGATGAACGCGGTGTAGCTCCACCGGTAGGCCCAGTCGGCCAGCCACACCCGCCGCAGGCTGAACACCGCCAGCGCGACCGCGGCCAGGCTCAGTGCGATCGAGACCGGGCGCGCGACCGCTCCGGACCAGCCGATCAGCGGCGACAGCGCCGGCAGGATCGCGTAGGTGATGACGCAGCGGATGGCCGAGAGCACCAGCGAGCCCTTCAGGCTCATCAGCGCCTGCGGATCCGCGTCGCCGATGAGCAGCACCTTGCGGGCGATGCGGTCGGCGGGGGAGCGCGACGCGGCCGCCGCCCGGCGCTGTGCGCGGTCGGATTCCTGCCGGTCGGGCGCCTGCTGGTCGCTCGCCAGCTGATCAGCCGACTGGTGGCTGGCCGCCTGGCTGCTCACGTGTGGCCTTCGTCAGAGGTGTCACAGACGGGTGTCGCGGACGGGTGTCGCGCAAGGGTGCCGCGCAAGGGTGTCGCGCAAGGGTGTCACGGCAGCGAAGGGTACTGGCTCGTGCGGACGCGGCCGGTGGCGGCGCCCGGCACTAGCGTGTCACCCTGAGACCGCTGGGAGGCGGTCGCGGCCGCTGGTCCGTGCCGCACCCTCGTCGCCCGTCCCTCGTGGAGGAGTACGCCCATGCCGCAGTCGCCTGCACCCACGCGCACGGCCGCGTCCGTTCCGGCGCCGCTGGCGGCATTGGCCGATGAGGGGGTCGCGGTCTGGCTGGACGACCTCAGTCGCGAGCGTCTTGCCGGTGGCGGCCTCGCACAGCTGCGCGACCAGGGGGTCGTCGGGGTGACGACCAACCCGACGATCTTCCAGAAGGCACTTGCCGCCGGCGCGGCCTACGAGCAGCAGCTGGCCGACCTCGCGGCGCGTGGTGTCGGCGTCGAGGAGGCCGTGCGGGCCCTGACGACCGTCGACGTGCGCTGGGCGTGCGATGTCCTGCGACCGGTCCACGAGTCGACCGACGGCGTCGACGGCCGGGTGTCGATCGAGGTCGATCCGCGGCTGGCGCACGACACCCGCGCGACGATCGCCGAGGCGCGTGCCCTGTGGTGGGCGGTGGACCGCCCGAACCTGTTCATCAAGATCCCCGCGACGCTCGAGGGCCTGCCGGCGATCACCGCCTGCCTGGGGGAGGGCATCAGCGTCAACGTCACCCTGATCTTCTCGCTGGACCGCTACCGGGCGGTCACCGAGGCGTTCCAGGCCGGCCTCGAACAGGCGCGCGCGGCCGGGCACGACCTGCCGTCGATCGGGTCGGTCGCCTCGTTCTTCGTCTCCCGGGTGGACACCGAGGTGGATGCCCGCCTGGACAAGCTGGACGACGAGGTGGCGGCGGAGCTGCAGGGTCGCGCCGCGATCGCCAATGCGCGGCTGGCCTACCAGCACTTCGAGCAGTTCACGGCCACGGCGAGGTGGCAGGAGCTGGCCGCGGCAGGAGCACGGGTGCAGCGGCCGCTGTGGGCCTCGACCGGGGTCAAGAACCCCGCCTACGACGACACCCGCTACGTGGTGGAGCTTGTCGCCGCGGACACGGTCAACACCATGCCGCAGGCCACCCTGGACGCGGTGGCCGATCACGCCGAGATCCGCGGCGACACCGTGACGGGCAGCTACGCCGACGCGCAGCACGTCCTCGACCGCCTCGCGGAGGTCGGCATCGACTACGACGACGTTGTCGCCAAGCTGGAGACCGACGGGGTCACCGCGTTCGAGCACTCCTGGACCGAGCTGCTGGCAGGCGTGGAGCGCGAGCTCGATCACTAGCTGCCCGGTCCGTCGGCGGCGGCCCCGCGGCCGGCCACGCGAACGCCGGGTTCACGGTCGTGGTGCCGCTGCCGCGCCGTGCTCGGCCAGCAGCTCGGTGATGCTCGCCTGAGCGAGTTCGACGGCTTCCCGGCCGGTCAGCTCACCGCCGCGGGCGACGAGCGCCTCGAACTCGGCGGCGCCGACGCGTCCGCGGAGCGTGTCGCAGGCCGTTGCGAGCCGCGCGGCGTCGTCGCCGTACGCCGGGGCGGCGGTGTCCGCCGCGTTCTGGGCGCCGTAGAGCAGCGCCGCCGGCTCGTCGGCGCCGAGCCGCACCAGCAGGGGCACGAGGTTGCGCAGCGTCGTCCACTGGTGGGTCCAGTCGCCGACGCGGCGCCACTGCTCGATGAGCTCGGGGAAGGTGGTCAACGCCTCGTGGGCGTCCTGGTGGCGGGCCAGGAGCGAGGTGGAGGTCACCCGTGCCACGGCTTCGAGGAAGCGGCCGCGGACGGGCTTGGCGAGCGCGATCACCTCGTCGAGGAGTCGCAGTGCCGTTTCGGGGTCCTCGTCGCCGCAGGCCTCGGCGTGGCCGTAGAGCGCCCAGGCACGCTGGGTCGGGTTGGCGAGCTGTTCACCGGCAGCCTGTTGCGCCAGGGCGCGTTCGATGCCTCCTTGCTGCTCCCCGCTGTACACCAGGGCGAGGACTTCGTGCATCTGCATCCACAGCTGGTAGTAGACGTCGCCGTCGTGGCGGGCGGCGGCGATGGCCCGTTGGGTGTAGTGGTGGCAGTCGTCGAGCCGCCCTTCGTGCAGCGCGGTGGTCGCCAGCACCCGCAGGGGAACGAACAACCCGGCGGGCTCGGCTGCGGACGTGAGGGCGTGCTCGGCGAGCTCGCGGGCGCTGGTGAGGTCGCCGCGGTTGCTTCTGCCGTGCGCGGCGATGCCCAGCACCGTCGGCAGCAGTGGGTGGCCCGCGGCGGCCGGCAGGGCAGCGGCCTCCTCTGCCCAGACGAACACCTCGTCGTTCAGCCGGAAGCGCGCGTAGACGTAGAGCGCAGCGACGAGGCGCAGTGCGAGGTCGGCGTCTCCCTGACCGGTCGTCCAGCGATGGGCGGCCCGCAGGTTGGCGAGCTCCGCCTCGATCAGGGTGACGGCTCGCGCCTCGTCGGGACCCCGCACGTCGGCATCGGCCTGCTCGGCGAGCTCGACGAACCAGGCGGCGTGGCGTGCCTGTAGCACGGGTGTCTCTGCCCGTTCGGCCAGCCGCTGGCCGGCGTAGTGCCGCAGGGTGTGCAGCAGGTGGTAGCGCACCGGCTCACAGCTGCGGTCGACCTCGACCATCGAGCGGCTGACCAGTCCGGCCAGCAGGCCGGCGAGGTGGTCGGCGGCGAGCTCGTCGTCGGCGCAGACGCCCTCGGCCGCCGCGAGCGTGAAGCCGCCGGCGAACACCGACAGCCGGTCGAACAGCTGCTGCTCCTGCGGATCGAGCAACTGGTAGGACCAGGCGACGACGGCCGACAGGCTGCGGTGTCGTCGGTCGGTGCGGGGGCCGCGGGTCAGCAGCCGGAAGCGGTGTCCGAGGCGGCGGGCGATCTCGGCGGGTTCCAGGGCGGGCACGAGCGCGGCGGCGAGCTCGATGGCCAGCGGCAGGCCGTCGAGCTGCCGGCAGATGTCGGCGACGGCGGCCACCGTCGCCGCGTCGTGGTCCAGATCGCTGCGGTGGGACGCCGCCCGGTCGTAGAACAGCCGCACCGCCGGGGCGTCGGCCGGATCGTCGGGCCGGTCGGCGGGCAGCGGCAGTGGGGGAACCCACCAGACCTGCTCGCCGTCGACAGCCAGCGGCTCGCGGCTGGTGGCCAGGATCGTGACGTCCGGGCAGCCTCGCAGGATGCTGCTGGCCAGCTGTGCGGCTGCGTCGATCACGTGCTCACAGTTGTCGAGCACCAGCAGCAGCTGCTTGTCGGCCAGTGCAGCGACGATGCTGTCGGCCATGCCGGCGCCCGTCTGCTGGTGCAGCCCCAAGGTGTCGGCGACGGCATGGCCGACCGCGCCGCTGTCGCTGGAGGCGAGCTCGCAGCACCACGCCCCGTCCGGGTAGCGCTCGGCGCTGGTCGCGGCCGCCTGGAGTGCGAGCCGTGTCTTGCCCACACCGCCGACGCCCGTCAGGGTGACCAGCCGGGCGCGCGCGAGCAGGCGATGCACCGCGTCGGACTCGTGCCGCCGTCCCACGAAGCTGGTGATCGGTCGCGGCAGATTGCCTGGTCGCTCGACAGGCTCGTGCTGGTGGTCGTCGCCGGCGGTGGTCGTCACGCTCGCGGACTGGCGCAGGATCTCGGCCTGGAGCCGCTCCAGCGCCGGCGAAGGATCGAGGCCCGACTCGTCGGCCAATCGTCGGCGCACCCGCTGGAAGACTTCGAGCGCCTCGGTCTGCCGCCCGGCGTGGGCGAGCGCGGTCATCAGCTGCAGGTGCGGACGCTCGCGCAGTGGATGGGCGTCGGCGAAGGCCGCCAGGTCTGCGACGAGCCCGGTGTCGCCGAGCGCGAGTCGCGCGGCGAACGCGTCCTCGGTCGCGGTCAGCCGCAGTTCGTCGAGGCGCATCGCCTCGGCACGCGCGAAGTCCTCGTCCGCGAACTCGCCGTAGGCCGGGCCATGCCACAGCGCCAACGCCTCGGCCAGGCCAGCCGCAGCGTCGGCCGGTGCGCTGTCCAGCTGCTCGCGGGCGGTGCTCACCAGCCGCTCGAACCGACGTGCGTCGAGCTGCCGGTCCTCGACACGAAGCCGGTAGCCGTGCGTGTCGGACGTGATCAGCCCGTCCTCGCCGAGCGCGCGTCGAAGCCGGGAGAGGTAGGTGTGCAGGCCCTTGGTGGCGCTCGGTGGCGGCTCGCCGCCCCAGAGCACGTCGATCGCGTGCTCGGCCCGCAGCGAGACGTCGGTGTTGAGCAACAGCAGCGCGAGCAGCCGCCGCTGCATGCGGCTGCCGATGTGGACGTGGGTGCCGGCGTGCTCGACCTCCAGCGGCCCCAGGACCCGAAAGTCCATGCGCCCTCCCCGCACGAGACCTCACCGTATGGCGGGGGCCTGCCTCCGACAAGGTGTCGCGGTTCACCCGCGCGGGTGGGTGCCACGCACGCGCAAGCAGGCTGCGAGCGCCGCGCAAGCCGGCTGTGGCCGGCGTGCAAGGACTCCGGGCCAGGGTGTCCGCACTCGAGGCCACCGGCGTCAGCCGGGGCCACGGCCGTTGACGAGCACACAGGGAGTGACGGGCACATGAGTATCGATCAGCACGATGCGGGATTCGACCAGCAACGTTCACCGGTGCGCGGACGTGGGCTGGGGCGGGCATGGTTGGTGCTGGCACTGGTTGCGGCGATCGCGCTGGTGTCCGGTCCGGCCGCGACCGCGGACGGCCCACCCGGGCAGGAGGTCGGCGAGGTCGTCACGTTCGCGGATGGAAGTCAGGTGGACGGGGCCACCGCGCGGCTCAGCCGTGGCGAGGACGTGCTGAGCACACGGACCGACACCCGCCAACTCGACCACCGGCAGGTGATGACCCTGTGGTGGGTCGTGTTCAACCATCCCGAGCACTGCGAGTTCGGTGAAGGAGAGCTGGCCTGCGGTGAGGGCGACCTGTTCGACGGTCCAGATGGACCGACCGGCGTGGAACCGTCGTGCGTGTACGCCGATGGGAGCATCGTCGGTGGCAACGGGCATGCCCGGTTCGCCGACCGGCTGCCCGTGGGAGAGGGTCGCGACAGCTGCATCGACTTCTTCGTCGGCCTCGTCGAGGGGCTCGAGGGCGAGGATCACGGACTGACCAACCCCGCCGGTGCAGAGGTTCATCTGGTGGTGCGTAGCCACGGGCCGCTGCTTCCCGGCGAGGTGCCCGCACAGCGCGGCACGTTCGCCGGTGGCTGCCGCGACCTGCTGAGTCCCGGCGCGACGCACGAGCTCGAGCCCGGTGAGTGCAGCGACCTGCAGGTCGCCACCTTCCCGGCGAACGGACAGTGAGCTCACCGCGGCGTCGGCACGGCTCACGCCGGCGCCGCTGGCCTGCAACCGAGCTGCGGTCGCCGCGCAACGGGACCGGGCGAGGCTGTCGCGACTCGCGGTAGCCGACCTCGGTCGGTGGCGCGCAGCTCCGTTGCCGAACACGAAAGGATCGCGACCATGAGCATCGACAGCATCGACACGACCAACCAGCACACGGATGCACCGACCACCCTGGACCTGGACCGTGTGGAGGCGTTCGCCGGGCAGGTCGCCGGCGACATCGGCACCGTCTTCGCCGGGGCCACGGTCTACATCGGCCATCACGCCGGGCTGTACACCGCGATGGCCGACGGCGGGGCGCTGACCCCCGAAGAGGTCGCCGACCGAGCCGGTGCCCACCCGAGGTATGTGCGCGAGTGGCTCGGGGCGCAGGCAGCCGGCGGCTATGTGGAGTACGAGCCGGCCAGTGGCGCCTACCGGCTGCCGCCCGAGCACGCGGCCGTCCTGGCCGACCCGATGAGCCCCGCCTACCTGGCGGGCGCCAGCGACGGCATGGCGGCGATCTGGGCGGCGGCAGAGCGGGTTGCGACGGATTTCACGCTCGGCGAGGGCGTCCCGTGGCACGAACACGATCCGCGGCTGTTCTCGGGCACCGAGGAGCTGTTCCGTCCGAGCTACCAGACGTTCCTGACCAGCGAGTGGATTCCCTCGCTCGAGGGCGTGGAGGACAGGCTGACGGCGGGGGCGCGGGTCGCCGACGTCGGCTGTGGGCACGGCGTCTCCACCGTGGTGATGGCCGGGAGCTTCGCGGCCTCGCACTTCCACGGCTACGACGCGCACGACGCATCGATCAGCACCGCCCGACGACGTGCGGCCGACGCCGGGGTGGGCGACCGCACCAGCTTCGAGGTGGCGCTGGCCACCAAGCTGCCGGACCTCGGCTTCGACCTGGTGTGCTTCTTCGACTCGCTGCACGACATGGGTGATCCCGTCGGGGCGCTGGTCAGCGCCCGGGAGGCACTCACCAGCGACGGCACGGTCATGCTGATCGAGCCGTTCGCCGGCGACGGGGTCGAGGACAACCTCACCCCGGTCGGACGGCTGTACTACGCGGCCTCGACCCTGGTGTGCACCGCCAACGGCATCGCCCAGGGCAACCGACCGGTGCTCGGCGCGCAGGCGGGTGAGGCTGCGCTGCGCGACGTGCTGGCGCAGGCCGGGTTCACCCGCGTGCGTCGCAGCGCCGAGACCCCGTTCAACCTGGTGCTGGAGGCCCGGCCATGAGCCGGCTGTCAGCCGGCGCTGACGGCCTGACGACCATCGCGGCTGCGAGCACGTCGTCGACCGCGCGGTCCCCGTCGGACGGGCAGCGGCCTGCTGCGCCCGGTGCCCGGGAGCGGGTGGCGGCGCAGTACCGCAGCGGTGCGGAGGCCGACGACCCGGCGGCACTCGCCGTGCTGTTCCGGCCCGACGTGCTGGTCGACACCCATGTCCCCAACTGGCGTTTCCAGCTCGAGGGCGCTGAGGCGGCAGCGAGACGCGCGTGCGTGCTGCCACGGCCGGGACGGTTCACCGTCTTCGATGCCGAGCCGACCGAGCAGGGCCTGCTGGTGCAGTTCGAGTGGCGAACCCACGGATCGCAGGCGGTGGTCCGCCAGCTGCACCGGTGGCGTCTGGACGACGGACGCATCGCCGAGCAACTGGTCTACTGCGCCGGTGTGTGGGATCGAGCGCTCCAGGCGCGGATCGCCGATGCGGCGTCGAGGTCACTGCATGCGGGTGCACGGACGCGGCTGCTCGCCACGGTGGGCCGTCGCACGACCTAGCGTTGGTCGCAGGCAGGGTGGGGGAGACATGAGTCCGAACCCGGGAGTCGGATCGCAGCCGGACGTCCGGCCCGTGGCCTCGTCGGTCGCGGAGCTGGTGGGCCCCGACGCCGTACGCGAGCCCCTGGAAGCCGCCGACGGCAAGACGGGCGCACGGCTCGAGCGGGTGCTGGTCGACGGGCAGCGCTACGTGCTGAAGTACCTGCACGTGCGCGACGACTGGAGCATGCGGGCGACCGGCGACCTCGCCTGCCGGCCGATCGCACTGTGGCGCGAGGGCTGGCTGGATCAGCTGCCCGACTGTCTGGACCACGCCATGGTCGGCGCCGCCTGGGACGACCGCCCCCAGGGCCGCGGTGGCGCCATCCTCATGCGTGACGTCGGCGGGTGGCTGCTGCCCGAGGGCGATCACGAGATCCCGCTCGAGCAGCACCTGCGGTTCGTCGACCACACGGCACAGCTGCACGCCGCCTTCTGGGGCCGGCGCGACACCCTCGGACTGCTGACGCTGCCCCACCGCCTGGTGATCTTCGGACCGCAGCTGGCCGAGTGCGAGCGGGCGCTCGGCGGCAGCGATCCCGTGCCCACCCGGTTCGTGCCCGAGGGTTGGGCCCGCTTCGGAGACCGTGCGCCACGCGCCGCCGAGCTCGTGCTGCCACTATTGGACGATCCGACACCGCTGGCAGCTGCGCTGGCGACGACCCCGCAGACGCTGGTCCACGGCGACTTGAAGGCGGGCAACCTCGGCAGCGACGCCGACGGACGCACGATCCTGCTCGACTGGGCCGTGCCCGGCGTCGCACCACCGTGCATCGACATCGCCTGGTACGTGTGCCTGAACCGGGCGCGGCTTCCGCAGTCCAAGGAGGATGCGCTGGTGGCCTACCGCGACGCACTCGAGCGCCACGGCATCGACACCGGCCCGTGGTGGGAGCGCCAGCTGTCGCTGTGCCTGCTCGCCATGCTAGTGCTGTTCGGATGGGAGAAGGCGTTGGGCGACGACGACGATGCGGCGACCGAGCTCGCCTGGTGGCAGGCGCGGGCCCTCGAAGGTGCGAGGTGGCTGTAGGTGGACGACCGCGCGTCCGACCAGCACCTGGTAACGGCGATCCGGCACGCCTACGAGGACGGCGCCGACGGATGGGCGTCCGGGCCGACACCCGTCTACCGCCGCCTGGCCGAGGCGTTGGTCCGCGCGACACCGGTACCGCTGGTCGACCGCAGCGTGCTCGATCTGGGCGCCGGCACGGGTGTGGCCTCGCAGGCGCTGCTCGACGTCGGCGCGCACCCGGTGGGGGTCGATCTCGCCGAGTCCATGCTGCGCCACCGGCAGTCGCAGCGACCGCCGGGCGTGGTCGCCGACGCGCAGCTGCTGCCGTTCGCGGGCGGCGCGTTCGACGCCGTCGTGGCCGCGTTCAGCCTCAACCACCTCCCGGACCCCGCGGCCGGGCTGGCCGAGTGCCGGCGGGTCGTGCGCGCCGACGGTGTCGTGCTGGCCTCGACGTTCCCCGCGGATGCGGACCACCCGGCCAAGTCGATCGTGGAGTCGGTCCTGGTGGCGTTCGGCTACCACCGGCCGGACTGGTACCGGACCTTCAAGGACCGCATCGCCGCCCGCACCGGGGATGCCCGGCAGCTCGGCCAGGCCGCTGACCGCGCGGGTCTGGTCGACACCGAGGTGGTGCGCGAGGAGGTCGAAGCGGGCCTGGATCGGCCTGAGCTGGCCGTCGCATGGCGGCTGAACATGCCGCACACGATCGCGTTCGTCGCCGGCCTCGACCCCGAAGTACGGGCACGGCTGCGCACCCGCGCCCTCGCGGCGTTGTCGGACGACCTGCCGTCCACCGTGCCGATGCTGGTGCTGCGCGCACGCGCGGCGTGATCAGCCGCCGACCGGCCCCGGCCCGCTGCTTCAGCGATCACCGTCGCGAAGCGCCTGCCGCAGGTCGGCCACGATGCGATCCGCGCCCTCCAGCCCGATCGACAGCCGCAGCATCCCGGGCAGGATGCCGGCCTCGAACCGTGCTTCGGGCGACATGTTGAAGTGGGAGGAGTTGAACGGCAGGCTCGCCAGGGTCTCCACCCCGCCGAGGCTGGTCGCCTCGGCGGCGAGCTCGAGCCGGCGGATCACCGTCAGCGCCCGGTCGTCGCCGCCCTCGAGCACCAGGGTCACCATCGCACCGGCGCTCTCGGGCATCACCCGGGGCACGACGCCCGCCGCGTCCGGGTGGTCGTCGCGGCCCGGGTGGACCACGCCGGTCACGCCGGGCTCCTCGGCCATGGTGTCGGCCACCTCGACGGCGGTGCGACAGGCCTCGGCAAGGCGCACCGGGAAGGTCTGCAGCCCGCGCCAGACGAGGTAGGCGGCATGCGGGTCGAGGCACCCGCCGAAGGTGATCATCCGCCGCTGCATCGCCTCCATGACGGCGATGTCGTTGGTGCAGACCACCCCGGCGACGACGTCGGAGTGTCCGGCCAGGAACTTGGTCGCGGAGTTCATCACCACGTCGGCGCCGAGCTCCAACGGCCGCGTGCAGTGCGGCGTCGCGAAGGTGTTGTCGACGATGACCGTGGCGCCGACCTCGTGGGCGGCAGCGGCGACGGTGGGGATGTCCCACAGCCGCAGCTGCGGGTTGGACAGCGTCTCGCCGAAGACCACCGTCGGGCGGTGCTCGGCGATCGCGCGCTGCCAGCCGTCGGTGTCCCACGCGTCGACCCGCACCACCTCGATGCCGAGCCGCGGCAGGTCGCGCTCGAGCAGGTCACCGGTGTCGCCGTAGACCTGCCGGGAGGCCACCAGGGTGTCCCCGACGGTCAGGTGGGTGATCAGCGACGTCGCGATCGCCGCCATGCCGCTGGCGGTCATCATGCCGTGGTCGGCGGCCTCCAGCGCCGCGATCGCGTCGGCGGCCGCCTGCACGGTGGGGTTGGAGAAGCGCGAGTACCAGGTCTCGTGCAGCCCGCCGGTGCCCTGGATGTCCTGGTAGGCCCGGTCGTCGAGCTCGAAGGTCGTCGTCTGGTAGATCGGCGGGACCACCGGGTAGGTGCGCGCGGTGTAGGCGCGACCCGGGCGTGAGGCGGCAGACGGGGGCACGGCGGACTCCTGGGTCTGGTCGTCGAGGTGGTCTCGTCGAGGTGGTCTCGTCGAGGTGGTCGGCCCGTCCCGGGAGGGACGGGCGGAAGGTGGCGACGCTACTGGCTGGACCCGGTCGGGGACGGCCGGCGGCACGTGCTCGGCGTCCGGTCGCCCGGACGACACCCCAGCGGGTCGGCTCCCCAGCGGGTCGGCTC
>SKSM01000187.1 GCA_007122985.1 Nitriliruptoraceae bacterium
ACCCGCGGGCCCTCGATGGTCACCCCGCGGAACCCCCGGCCCAGCGTGACCGCGATCCCCGGCCAGCCGGCGTCGCTGATCAGCAGGTTGGAGCCGCGCCCGATCACCGCCCAGCCCACGCCGTGGTCGCGGCCCGCCCGGGACACCGCGACCAGGTCGGCGTCGTGCTCCGCGGTCACCAGCACCCGCGCCCGCCCACCGACACGCAGGGTGGTCAACCCCGCGAGCGACGCGTCCGCGATCACCTCACCCCGGCAGGCCGCGACGAGATCGGCGACCAGCGGATCGGGCGACGTCGGGCCCACGTTCACCGTCGCCCCGTCAGCCGGGAGAGCACCAGGGATCCCACCTGGGTCACGTCACCCGCACCGGTGGTCAGCACCAGGTCACCGGGGCGGACCACCTCGACGAGCTCGTCGACGACCTCGTTGAGGTGCGGGCGGAAGGCCACGGTGGCCCCAGCGGCGGCGGCCGCGTCGGCGACGGTGTGACCGCTGACGCCCGGGACCGGCGCCTCACCGGCGCCGTAGACGTCGGTGACGATCACCACGTCCGCGGCCGCGGCGGCACGGCCGAGTTCCGCGCCAAGGGTCGCGGTCCGCGAGAAGCGGTGCGGCTCGACGACCAGCACGATGCGTTGCGGCCCGGTGGAGCGGGCCGCGGCCAACGTCGCGCGCAGCTCGGTGGGATGGTGGGCGTAGTCGTCGACGACCCGGACCCCCGCCGCCTCGCCGATCAGCTGGAATCGCCGGGCCGCGCCGGTGAAGCGGGCGATGCCCGCCGCGGCCGCGGCCGGGTCGACGCCGAGCTGGTGACACACCGCCAGCGCAGCGGTCGCGTTGAGCAGGTTGTGCCAACCGGGGACCGCCAGCTCGAGCCGTGCGACCTCCTCGCCGCCGATGCGCACCCGGTGGCGGCCGTCCTCGGTGACCGTGCGGACGTCGGCGCGCGGATCGCTCCCGTAGGTCACCACCGGCGGGTCGACCCGGTCGGCGAGCCGCATGGTCGGAGGGTCGTCGATGCACAGGATCGCCGGTGCCCCGGGGGCGCGTCGGTCGAGGAAGGCGGCGAACAGCTGCTCGACCGCCGCGGCGTCGTCGAACTCCTCGGGATGGTCGTGCTCGACGTTGGTGATCACGGCCAGGTCCGGGCGGAACACCAGCAGCGACCGGTCGGACTCGTCGGCCTCGGCGACGAACCGGCCGTCGGAGCCGGCGTGGGCGTTGGTGCCGCTCTCGTTGAGGGCACCGCCGATCGCGAAGGAGGGATCGCCGCCGGCCGCCTGCAGCCCGACCACGGTCATCGAGGTGGTGGTCGTCTTGCCGTGGGTCCCGGCGATGAGCACGGCCCGGTCGTCGGTCATGAGCTGGGCGAGCATCTCCGCGCGGTGCAGCAGCGGCACGTCGCGCTCGCGGGCGGCCGCGACCTCCGGGTTGTGGTCGGGGACCGCGGACGAGGTGACGACGACGTCGGCGTCACCGAGGTGGTCGGCGGCGTGTCCGACCTCGACCCGGGCACCGAGCACCCGCAGCTCCTCGAGCGTCCGGCCGTCGCGCAGATCGGAGCCGGAGACGGTGTGGCCGCGCTGGAGCAGGATGCGGGCGATGCCCGACATGCCCGCGCCGCCGACGCCGACGAGGTGGACGTGGGTCTCTGGGGTCAGGGCGGGGATCACGCGCGTGCCTCGACGAGCTCGAGCACCAGCCGGGCGAGGTTCGTGGCGGCATCCGGGCGTCCGAACGCACGCGCGGCACGGGCCGTCGACGCATGCCGGTCCGGGTCGGCGAGCAGGGGCGAGACCGCCTCGACGAGTGCCGCCCCATCCAGGTCGGGGTCTGCGATCACCACCGCTCCCCCGGCCCGCTCGAGGGCACGGGCGTTCTCGGTCTGGTGGTCGGCCGTGGCGTGCGGATAGGGCACGAGGACCGACGGCAACCCCAGCACCGTCAACTCCGCGATCGAGGTGGCACCCGCGCGGCAGACGACCACGTCCGCCGCGGCGTAGGCCTCGGCCATGGAGTCGATGAAGTCCACCAGCCGCACCGTCGGGCCGTCGGGATGGGCGGCCCGGGCCTGCTCCCAGGCCTGTGCGGCAGCGCCGTAGCCGTCGCGTCCTGCGGCGTGGAGGATCTGCAGGTCGGTGCCACCCCACCGGCCGTGTGCGTCGACCACGGCCGCGTTGATGCTGCGGGCACCCTGACTGCCGCCGAACACCAGCAGGGTCGGCAGGTCCGGGTCGAGCCCGAACGCGTCGCGGGCGGCGGGCCGCGCCGCGTCGCGGTCCAGCCCGAGGACGTCGGAGCGGACCGGGTTGCCGGTGACCACGCACCGCTCGCGATGCCGGAATCGCGGGGCGGACCCTGGGAACGAGATCGCCGTGCGGTCGGCCCATCGCGACGCGACCCGGTTGGTGAGGCCGGGCACGCTGTTCTGCTCGTGGACCACCAGCGGTCGGCCGGTCCGCACGGCGGCGCGATCGAGCGGGAAGGAGACGTAGCCGCCGAAGGTGACCACACCCACGGCGTCCTCCTCGTGCACGATCTGCTCGCATCGCGCGATGCCGGCACGCAGTGCCGAGGGCACCTTGAGCAGCTTGGGTGACAGCCGTCGTGGGATCGACGCCGCCTCGACCAGGTGCAGTCGGAAGCCGGCCTCGGGGACGAGCCTCGCCTCGAGCCGGTCCGCCACGCCGACGAACACCGGCTCGACGTCGGGGGCGAGCCGCGTGAGCTCACGGGCGACCGCGATCGCCGGGAAGACGTGACCGGCGGTGCCTCCGCCGGCGACGAGCACGGTGCGGCTCACGGTCGGCCTCCGCGGGTCGGCGTCCGCGGCGCCCGGCCGGACCGGGCGCGCGTCGTGGAGGGGTCGGTGGTGGACGTGCTGCGGGAGATGGAGACCAGGATGCCCAGTGCGACCAGGCTCGAGACCAGCGAGGTCCCGCCGACCGACACCAGCGGCAGGGTCACACCGGTGATCGGCAGCAGTCCGGTCACCGTGCCGATGTTGACCAGTGCCTGTCCGACCAGCCACACCGTGATCGCCAGCGCCACCGTACGCCCGAAGCCGTCGCGGGCCGCGTAGGCGGTCTTGAGCCCGAGGTAGAGCAGCGAGGCGAACAGCAGCAGCGTGCCGACCGAGCCGACCAGACCGAGCTCCTCGCCGATCACCGCGAAGATGAAGTCGGTCTCCGGATTCGGGATGAAGTGCCACTTGCCGCGCGACGAGCCGAGCCCGAGGCCGAACCAGCCACCCGACCCGAGCGCGTAGAGCGACTGCAGCAGCTGGAATCCCTCGTCGAGCGGGTAGTCCTGCGGCCAGAGCCAGCCGCGGATCCGGGCCACCCGGTAGGGGGCGACCACCGCGAGCACCCCGACGGCGAGCAGCCCGAGCGCCCCGGCTGCGGCGACGTAGCGGCCGGGCAGCCCCTCGACCCACAGCACCGCACCGATGATCAGGGCGAAGAGGATCGTCGTTCCGAGGTCGGGCTGGGCGAGCGTCAGCGTGGCGAGCACCAGCAGCAGCGGCACGGCCGGGATGAACAGATGGTCGGGCGCGTGCGGACGCCCGTCCGCAGGGCGCTTGCGTTCCAGGACGTCGGCGAGCCACAACAGGGCGGCGAGCTTGGCCAGCTCCGAGGGCTGCACGCTCAGCGGCCCGAGCGAGAGCCACCGCGTCGAGCCGAACCGCTCGGCCCCGACGCCAGGGACCAGCACCAGCACCAGCCCGATCAGGGCGACGGCCAGCAGCGGCCAGGCGATCCGGCGCCAGATCCGGTGGTCGAGGTTGGCCGCCAGCCAGAACGCCGGCACCCCGAGTGCCGCCCACGCCAGCTGCCGGCGCAGGATCGCGAAGGCATCCCCGGCTTCTGCCGCCGGCACGAAGGAGGCGGAGAAGCTCATCACCAGCCCGAGGACCACCAGCAGCGCGGTCAGCACGGTCAGGGCGCTGGCATCACCGGTCCAGTCTCCCGGACGCCAGCGTCGGCGCAGCGCCGCGAGTCGCCCGCCGGTGGGCTGCGCCCGGGTGGACGGGCGCTGCTCGGTCCCGTGTCCGCTCACAGTGGCCCCACCCGGTTGATCCATTCCGCGTAGAACAGTCCCAGCCCGAGGGCGATCCCGATGCCGGCCACGATCCAGAACCGCACGATGATCGTGGTCTCCTGCCAGCCGAGCAGCTCGAAGTGGTGGTGGATCGGCGCCATGCGGAACACCCGCCGGCCGGTGGTCCGAAACACCGCCACCTGCAGGATCACCGACAGGGTCTCGAGCACGAACAGCCCACCGATCAGCACCAACAGCACCTGGGTGTTGGTGGCGACCGCAACGGCGGCGAGCAGCCCGCCGAGCGCGAGCGATCCGGTGTCGCCCATGAAGATCCGTGCCGGCGGCGCGTTGTGCCACAGGAAGCCGGCACACGCGGCCATGACCGCGGCGACGATGATCGCGATGGACAGCGCGTCCGCCGCATCGAGGCCGTAGTCGGCGGGATTGCGGAACTGCCAGAAGGCGATCAGCGCGTACGCGCCGAACACCAGGGTCCCCGAGCCCGCGGCCAGCCCGTCGAGCCCGTCGGTGAGGTTGACCGCGTTGCTCGCGCCGGTCAGCAGCAGGAAGATCCACACCGCGAACAGCCACAGCGGCACGTCGACGGCGATCTCGCCCGCGACGGAGATGTTCTGGGGCAGCCCGGCGTAGGTCGGTCCGATCCAGGCGAACAGCCCCGCGATGGTGGCCTGACCGAGGATCTTGGTGGTCTTGTTGAGGCCGAGGTTGCGTCGCATGCGCAGCTTGATCAGGTCGTCGAAGAAGCCGACGACGGCCATCCCGACGAACGTGCCCATCACCAGCAGCCCGCCGACGGTCAGGCTCGGGCCGGCCAGATGGGCCACGACGAAGGCCAGCACCGCGGCCAGCACGATGGCGGTCCCCCCCATCGTGGGCGTTCCGGCCTTCGAGCGGTGGGCCTGCGGCCCTTCCTCGCGGATGGGCTGACCGAAGCCGCGGTCACGGAAGTAGCTGATCACCGCCGGCGTCCCCAGCAGGGAGGCGAGCAGGGCGACGGCACCGCCGAGCAGCAGGGCGATCACGTGGCCACCTCCGCGCCACGGCGGGCCGCCAGCTGCGCTGGGAGATGCTCGAGACCCACGACCCGTGAGGCCTTGACCAGCACCACGTCCCCGGGGACGAGCCAGCCGTCGAGGTGGTCGACCGCGGCGGCGGGATCGGCGACGTGGGCCACCTCGGTGCGGTCCCCGGCCGCGCCGACGATCGGACGCGCCGCTTCGCCGACGCCGACGACGAGGTCGACGCCGAGATCGGCGCAGGCGTGTCCGAGCCGTGCGTGCTCGTTGGCCGAGTCGGGTCCGAGCTCGGCCATCTCACCGAGCACCGCGACCGTGCGTCCGGTGCGCTCGATGGCGACGAGCGTCTCCAGCGCCGCGAGGACCGCGGTCGGGTTGGCGTTGTAGGCGTCGTTGAGGACGGTGACGCCGGCGACGTCCACGACCTCGCCCCGCCAGGGGCTGACCGGCGCCTCGGCGATTGCAGCCGCGGCCGCGTCGAGGTCGACGCCCAGCTTGCCGGCCACCGCCAGGGCGAACAGCGCGTTGACCACCTGGTGGCGGCCGGCGACCGGCAGCCGCAGGGTCGTGCGCCCCCACGGTGTGACGGCGGTCGCGCTCGGACGGGCGAACCGGTCGAGG
>SKSM01000347.1 GCA_007122985.1 Nitriliruptoraceae bacterium
GGAGCTCGCGCTGCTCGCCGCCTCGGACTGGCCGTTCATGGCCACCCGCGGAGCCGGTGACTACGCCCGGCAACGGGTCGTGGCCCACGCCGCCGCGCTGCACGAGCTGTGCGATGCGATCACGACCGACGCCGAGGACCCGTCACGGGTCAGAGCGCTCGCGGCGTTGGACCGCTCCCCCGCCGACCCGGCCGCCCTGGTGGCGGCGCTCGACCCCGGCAGCCCTCCTGGCGCAGCCGCTCAGACGTCGCGGTAGCGCAGCAGCGCGGTCGCCGCGACGGCCGCGACGGCAACGTAGGCGAGGAAGACCACCAGCGCGACCGGTGCGTCCAGCGGCTGCAGCATCCCCTCGGGCACGGCCGCCATCGTCTCCTCGGAGGCGTAGAGCGCCTGGAGCGCCTGGAACGGCAGCCAACGGGCGACCTCCGGGAAGAACTGGTTGAACAGCTGCTCGCCGAGGAACAGATAGACCAGGGTGGCGGTGATCGCCACGACCTGGTTGCGCAGCAGCGCACCGATCGCGACACCCAGGACCGTTGCGAGCGCCAACCCGACGGGGGTCCGCCAGACGGCCGCGAAGGTGTCGGCCCCCGGCTCGAGGCCGTTGTCCAACCCGATGGAGGCCACCGCCACCACCGCCGCGACGGCGGCCAGTCCGACGGCGGCGAACACCACCCCGTAGACGGCGCCGACGGTCAGCTTGGCCAGCATCACCCGGGTGCGGCTCGGCGTGAGCTGGAAGGTCCGCCCGGCCGTGCCGTGGCGGAACTCGGTGGTCATGGCCAGCAGCCCGACGACCACCACGACCGGCGACATCGCACCGACGTTGTCGACGGCGGCGGCGATCTGGGCGTCGGTGCCGGTGAACGGGCCCGTGAACTCGGTCTCGAACAGGAAGAACCCGGCGCCGACCGCCGCGAAGGCGACCCCGAGCAGGGTGATCACCCACGTGGTCCGGACGGTGGTCAGCTTGCGCAGCTCTGCGGTCAGCAGTCCCATCAGGCGATCCCTCCCCCGGCGGTGAGCTCCATGAAGACGTCCTCGAGCTCGGCTGTCATCGGCCGCAGCTCGCTGAGTGCGATCCCGGCGTCCAGCGCGACCCGCCCGATCCACGCCGGGTCGTGACCGCTGACGACCAGGTCCCCGTCGGTCGGCGTCACCTCGGCCCCGGCGCCCCGCAGCGCAGCGCTCAGCGCGTCGAGGTCCTCGGCCGCCACGATCACGCCGCCGCTGGCGGCGCTGGTGAGCTCGGCGACCGTCGACTGGGTCACGATGCGGCCCCGGCGGATCACGATCACCTCGTCGGCCAGCCGCGAGACCTCGCCGAGCAGGTGGGAGGAGACGAACACCGCACGGCCCTCGTCGGCCAGGTGGCGCAGGAGCCGACGGACCCACGTGATGCCCTCAGGGTCGAGGCCGTTGGCGGGCTCGTCGAGCAGCAGCACCCTGGGGTCGCCGAGCAGTGCCTGGGCGATGCCCAGACGCTGCCGCATCCCCAGGCTGTACTGCCCGACCCGCTTGGTCGCCGCCTCCTGGAGGCCGACGAGCTCGATCACCTCGTCGCAGCGTGATCGCGGTATCCCCGCGGCGTGGGCGCTGATGCGAAGCTCGTCGATCGCCCGGCGTCCGGGGTGGTAGTCGACCCCGTCGACGATCGAGCCGACGGTGCGTGCCGAGTCGTCGAGCTGGTGGAACGAACGGCCGAGGATGCGAGCGGCGCCACCGCTCGGCGTGGTGAGGCCGACCATCATGCGCATCGTGGTGGACTTGCCGGCGCCGTTGGGGCCGAGGAAGCCCACGACCTGCCCGGCCGGCAGGTCGAAGCTCACCTCGTCCACGGCGGTCTGGTCACCGAAACGCTTGGTCAGTGCGCGCACTTCGACGAGCGCGTCGTCTGCGGTCACGGGTCTCCCCCTCGAAGATCAGGGTCAGGGTCTGGATCGGCGGTGACCTCACGCCCCGCCGGCACTGGATGTGACGCTAGAAGTGACGGCAGCGGCGTCCATCCTCCGCAGGGCTGAACCGCGTGTCCTCCGACCGGGGGAGATGCGAGGTGGGCTCGCTGCCAGCCGACCCGTCGTCAGTCGCGCCCACGGCCGCGACGTCGGGCACGCCGGACCTCCACCCACCGACCGGCCGCTCCGACCGCCGGCACCAGCACGGCACCGACGAGCATCGCCGACGGCAGGTCCCACCCCCGCGCGATGGACGCGCCCGCCCCGATCAGCACCCCGAACGGCACGAGGAGCAGCGGCGCGACCGTGGCCCGGCCCTGCGCCTCCAGCCAGCGCTGGGTCGAGGTGGCGGCGCCGGCACCGATGACCATCAGCACCACCCCGAGCACGATGGCGAGCGGCTCGTCCATGCGGCCTCCTGACGACCGGGCGCACCCGCGCAGACGCTACCGTCACCGCCAAAGCAATCCGTCCCGCCGATCCTCCCCGACTCCCCGGAACGCATCCGTGCGCGCAGCTGCCGTCGTCCTCCCCCTGCTCGTCGCCGTGCTCGCCGCCTGCTCCGGCGGCGGAGCACCCCAGCTCGAGGTCGGTGACGCCCAGTCGGCCGAGCCGGTCTCCGGCGCGTCGCAGATCGTGCTGGAGATCACCAACCACGGCGACGGCGACGACGCCCTGGTCGCCGTCGACACCGACACGGCGATCGCGGTGGAGATCCACCTGACCGAGATCGACGACGGCCAGGCCACGATGCGCGAGCTCGAGGCGGCCGATCTCCCGGCGGGCGAGACGACCCGTTTCCGGCCCGGTGGACTGCACCTGATGCTGATCGGTCCGGATGAGAGCATCGAGCTCGGCGGTACCTTCGACGTCACGCTCGAGTTCGACCGGTCCGACCCGGTCACGGTGCCCGTCGAGGTCGTCGACCTGCTCGACCTCACCGATCCCGCCGAAGACGAGGAGACCGTCGATCCCGATGGCTGAGCAGCGCTCGCGCCGCGTCCGGCACACCGCGGTCCGCGGTCGGATCGCGGCGGCGCTGACCGTGGTCGGCCTGCTGGCCGCCGCCTGCGGCCCGTCCAGCGCCACCGCGATCGCCGCCGACGGGCTCGAACGGCAGCCCGACGGCTGGCACGGCCTGCCGGTCGAGCACGACCGCTCGCTGCCCGAGGTCACCCTCGAAGACGTGGACGGCGATCAGGTCGATCTCGGCAAGGACCTGCTCGGCACGCCGACGCTGCTGTTCTTCGGCTACTCGAGCTGCCCCGACATCTGCCCCATCCACCTCGCGGCGATCGGCTCGGCGATGGGCACCGCCGGCGTCACCTTCGACGAGCTCGACGTGGTGTTCGTCTCGGTCGATCCCGAGCGCGACACTCCGGCACGGATCGAGGACTTCCTCGCCAACTTCGACGAGCGCATGATCGGGCTGCACGGCGAGCTGGACGTCGTCGAGGACGCACTCGGTCAACTCGATCTGGGCGGCCCGGTCGTGGAGGGGCCCGACCCGCGGGGCGAGGGCGATCTGATCGGCCATCCTGCCCAGGTCATCGGGTTCGACGCCGACGGCCAGGCGCGGCGGACCTGGCCGTTCGGTGCCCGGCGCTCCGACTGGGTCGCCGACCTGCCGCGCGTGGTCACCGAGTGGTCGTGACCGTGCCAACCGCTCGTGCAAAGGCCCGTCGGTGAACGTCGCGTTCTGGTGCTCGTCGACCCCCGGACAGATCTGGACGTGGCGCTACACGCCCTTCCTGGGGGTGTGGGCGGTCGCGGCGGCCTTGGTCGGCGGCTACGTGCTCGCCCATCGGCGCGCCGGCCGCCGGGTGGACCGCCGGCTGCTGCGCCGGTGGGTGCTGGGGGTGCTGGCGCTGGTGGTGGTCTCCGAGTGGCCGATCGGACAGCTGGGGGTCGGCTATCTCGCCACCGTCGGCATCGCCCGCTACATCGTCTACACCTTCGTGGCCGCACCGCTGCTGATCGCCGGCCTGCCCGACTGGCTGGTGGAGCGCTGGTTCCCGGCCGGCACCCGGCGGGAACGGGTCCTGCGCTCGCTGACCTACTGGCCGATCGCGCTGCTGATCTTCAACGCCGTGCTGATCGGCACCCACCTGCCGGTGACCATCGACACGCTCAAGACCACCCAGCTCGGCTCCTTCGGTGTCGACGTGCTCCACCTGGCGGCAGCGCTGACGTGGTGGTGGCCGGCGATGCGCCGCGCCCCGGCGGAGCCCAACGCCATCGAAGAGCCGCTGCGGGCGTTCTACCTGTTCGCCTCGTCGGTGCTGATGTTCGTCCCAGCGGCCTTCCTGACCTTCTCGCCGCTGCCGCTGTACGGGCTCTACGAGCTCGCACCACCACTGTGGCTCGGTTTCGACCCGCTCCAGGACCAGCAGTCCGCCGGCATCGTCATGAACGTCGGCGGCGGCTTCGTGCTGTGGGGGATCATCGCCTCGCTGTTCCTGCGCTGGGCCGCCGACCAGCAGCGCAGCGACGAGCGGGCCCGGCGCGAGCGTGACGCCGCGACGCTCGAGCGGATCCGCGCGCTCGAGCACGACGGCGACCCATCCGCCTGAGCCGCGCCGGTGCAACCGGGCCGGTTCGGTCCGGCCGGCGGGCAGTATCCTGCCGCCACCGACCCCGTCCGCACCAAGGGCCACCGTGGAACGCGATCCCTCCGGCATCGACAACGACCGCGCCTTCCTGCGCCGGATCGAGGACGACCAGGCCGTGCTGGCGGTCGGACCGAGCCGCACCCCGCTGCGGGTCGACGTCGCCGACCTGCCCGGCGGCGCCACCCCCGGCACCTGGGTGGTGGTCGACACCCAGCAGTCGCCGCCGATGGTGCTGTCGGTCGACCGGGCCATGACCGACCAGCGCGACGACCCGCCCGACTGACGTCCACGGCGGCGTCCAGCCGCGCCGCCGCACGGGCTCAGCCAGGGCCGGGCACCTCCAGCGGATCGTGCGGGATCGGTCGACCCGCACGCAGCATCGCCGCGGCCTCCTCCGGGTCCATGCCCTCGGGCAGCCGCGAGCGCACCTGCCGCGCCGGCACCCCCACCGCGATGGCGAACGGCGGCACGTCGCGGATGGCCAGGGTGTGGCTGCCGATCACCGCACCCCGACCGACGTCGACGCCGCGCAGCACCGAGGCCTTCTCGCCGATCCACACGTCGGCGCCGATCCGGGTCGGTGCGGTGACGATCCCCTGGTCCTTGATCGGCTGGTCGAGCCGCTCGATGCGGTGGTCGAAGTCGCACACGTAGATCCAGTCGGCCAGGATCGACGCGTCACCGATCTCGATGTCGAGGTAGCTGTTGACGACGTTGGCGCTGCCCATCACCACCTTCGCGCCGAGGGTCAGCTGCCCCTCGTGCGAGCGCAGGCGGTTGCCGTCGCCGATCCAGCACCACGGGCCGACCACCAGCCGGCCGAAGCCCGGTCGGGCGGTGAACTCGATCCGCCGGCCGGTGAACGCCATGCCCTGGAAGTCGACGTGGTGGCGCCGCAGCGCGGCGTGGACGCGGTACCACGCCGCACGGCGGTACAGCGTCCAGTACTGCGGGGTGACCATCCGCCGCTCGACGGCCACCCGGATGGCCTCGCGCCAGCCGCGACGGGGATAGCGCAGCCGCACGGGCGGCCGGCGGATGTGCGCCGGGACCCCCGCCTCGGCCAGCAGGTCGTCGGCGAGGTGGGTGGCGCGGGCAAGGCCCTCGCGCGCCACCTCGGCGCGGA
>SKSM01000213.1 GCA_007122985.1 Nitriliruptoraceae bacterium
CCGACCAGTGCGGCCCCGACAACACCTACACCAACACCGCCGAGGTCTACCTCGACGGCGAGTTCGCCGACGACGACGCCGAGATCGAACTCACCTGCGACACCGAGGTCGGCTTCGACAAGCAGTTGGCGGAGGGTGCGCCGTCGTCGCTGCCGTTGGCTGGCGGCTCCACGATCTACGAGTTGACCGCGACGAACGACGGCTCTGCCCGAGCGACAGGTGTCGTCATCCGGGACAACGTCCCCGACGTGTTCGAGATCGACACGGAAGCGTTCGATGACGCGAATGCGGGCATCGACTGCGAGATCGACGGCGACGAGGTCGTGTGTGGACCCCTCAGCATCGCCGCCGGCGCTGCCGTCACGGTCGAGATCCCGGTGAGCCTGGCCAGCGGACTGTCGCAGACCGTGTGCGGTGTTGTCACCAACGCCGGAGAACTCTACGAAGGACTCACAGACCTCACCGAGGTCGACTTCGAGGAGCTGGCGCCAGACCACACGGGCAGCGTCGACGTCAACATCATCTGCCCACCACCCACGCCGGACACCCCGCAGATCATTCTGGACAAGACCGCCGATCCGACCTCGATCGTTCTTCCCGCCGGTGAGGACGCCACCGCGGTCGTCACCTACACCTACACCGCCCTGAACTCCGGCGACGTCACCCTGAACAGCGTCACACTCACCGACGACGTGCTCGGTGATCTGACCGACGAGCTCCGGGAGGCGCTCGGCGACAGTTCGATGTCCGTGGGCGAGAGCGTCACCTTCAGCGTGGACCAGACGGTCGGCGTGGACGACGTGGGGCTGCTTGTCAACATCGCAACCGTGTCCGGCATCGGCGCCGGAAGCACCGTCACCGACACCGACACGGCCACCGTGGACATCACCCAGGTCCTGGCCGAGGTCTTCGAACCGTCGATCGACATCGTCAAGGAGGCGTTGATCGATCCGGACGACGAGGGCCGCAAGTCCGTGACGGTGTCCGAGGACGGCAGCGCGGACATCACCTACCGCTACACGATCACCAACACCGGCGACACGACGCTCACGGACATCACGCTCTTGGACGACGTGATCGGTGACCTGACCGACCTGCTCGACGTGGCCACGTTGGCGCCGGGCGAGTCCACGGTCGTCGAGGTTGCCTACACCACGACGGCCGCCGACCTCGCGGCAGGTGGGGTCGACAACGTGGCGTTCACCACCGGCATCTCGCCACAGGAAGCAACCGTGGACGCCAGTGATGACGAGTCGGTCGACATCGTCCAGGTGCTCGCGGAGGTCGAGGATCGACCGGAAGCCGAGGAACTGCCACGCAGTGGTGCCAACACCAACCTGTTGGTCGGGCTCGGCCTGGTTCTGGCCGCGCTCGGAAGTGCCACGTTGCTGCTCGGCGCTCACCGACGTCGCGGTCATACCCTGTGATGCGACGCCTGCCCTGACGCCACTCAGCGGCGACGACCCGGCCCCCCGCGGCCGGGTCGTCGCCGTGCACGCCCGGCGGGGGCCGGGCGGCCGTCGGTGCAGACGTCCGGTCACACGACGCTCAGCTACCGTCGAGGTGACAGCCACGCCCCGTCTCGCCACGCCCCGCAGGGACCCCGTCCGGAGCGGGGAGGAGATCGCCCATGACCCTGCTGGCGGGCCGCTACGAGCTCGGCGAGGAGCTCGGTCGCGGCGGCATGGCGCGGGTCGTGGCCGCCCACGACCAACTGCTCGACCGCCCCGTCGCGGTGAAGCTGCTGACCACCGGCGACGATCCGGTCGCCCGTGCCCGCTTCCTGCAGGAGGGACGGACGGCCGCTCGTGTCCGCCACCCGGCGGCGGTCGCCGTCTACGACACCGGCGAGGTCGACGGCCAGCCCTTCCTGGTGATGGAGCGGATCCACGGCACCACCCTCTCCGAGCGTCTGCGCGAACACGGGCCGCTGGAGATCGAGGAGGCCGTGGCGATCACCACCGGTGTCCTCGAAGCGCTCGACGCCGCCCACCGTGCCGGGATGGTGCATCGCGACATCAAGCCCGCCAACGTCTTCCTTCCCGACGACGGCGGTGTCAAGCTCGGCGACTTCGGCATCGCCAAGGCACTCGACGACACCTCGTTGAGCCTGACCGCCACCGGGGCGGTGATGGGCACCCCGACCTACCTCGCACCGGAGCTCGTCGAGGGTCAGCCGGCCAGTCCCGCATCCGATCTCTACGGCGTCGGCTGCCTGCTCTACGCGCAGCTGGCGGGACGACCTCCCTTCCACGAGGGCGGGCCGGTCGCGGTCGCCTACGCCCACCGCCATCAGCCCGTCCCGCCGATCGAGTCCAAGCGTCCCGACGTGCCCGAGGAGATCCGCACAGTCCTGCGGCGGGCGCTGACCAAGGACCCCCGGTCGCGCCACCCCGATGCCGCACAGATGCGCGCCGCCCTGTTGGGTCTTCCGGAGGAGGCATCGGCCGCAGCCGGCGCGACCACCGGCCGGGACCCCGGCGCAGCGGGGACGGCCACCGCAACCCGGACCATGGCGCTGGACGACGCGGCCTGGGAGGGCACCGCGCAGCAGGGTGTGACCCCGGCTGGTCGGCCGATCGGCTCGGAGGACGAGCCCGCAGCCAGACCACGACGGGCCTTTCCCTGGACACTGCTGCTGGCGATCGTCCTGCTGCTCGCCGCCTGGTGGGCAGCCGGACAGCCTGGCCTCGACGTCCTGCGCGACGACCCGGCACCCGTTGAGGACGAGGGCGGACCCGCCGACACCGACGAGCAACCACCGCCGCAGGACCCGGATGAGGGCGAGGCCGACCCCGAGCCGCCAGCCGACTCCGACCCGCCGGCCGACCCCGACCCGCCGGCCGACCCCGACCCGCCGGCCAACGAGGACGCTCCCCCCGACGAGACCGGTGACCCGGACGATGCGAACGATGATCCCGCGGACGAGGTCGACACCGGCAACGACGACCTCATCGAAGACCTCGACATCGACGCCCCCGGGCCCGACGACCCGCAGCAGGACGACGACACCCTGGCCGTCGGGCACGTACGCCCGTCCTGATCGACCTCAGCTGCCCACTGGGGGCGGATCCGCCGGCACGGCGCGCGGACGCCAGGCCGTGCGGAGCTCCACCGGCAGGTGCGCCACCTCGTTCCACCGGTCGAGCACGGCACGGGCGGCGCGGATGTCGTCGCCGTCGGCCGCCTGCACACCATGGCTGATCACCTCGGCCACGGCCGTGTTGGCCACGCCGCCGAGGCTCGGCAGGGGCAAGTCCAGCATCCGGTGGATCCCGTGCCAGATCGAGCCACCGTGGGTGACCACGATCGTGACCCCATCGTCCGCGGTGGCACCGAGCAGGTCGTGCAGGGCCGGTGCCACCCGGTCGGCGAGCTGTGCGCCGGTCTCGCCGCCCACCTCGCCGATCACGTCCTCACCGGCAAGCCAACGCCGCCAGCGGTCGGGCTCGCTGGCTGCGACGTCGTCGCCGAGCCGTTCCTCCCACGCCCCGAACGAGCGCTCCCGGAGGCGCTTGTCCGTGCCGAACGGCCGATCGAGCTCTGCGGCCAACGCCTCGGTCGTCTGAATCGCCCGGGCCAGATCCGACGACACCACCTCGGCATCCGGGTAGGCGCCGGCCAGAGCCGCCGCAGTCACCCGGGCCTGCGCGTGTCCGAGCGAGGACAGCCCATCGCAGGCGTGCCCCTGGATGCGGCCCTCGGCGTTCCAACGTGACTCGCCGTGCCGTACGAGGACCAGGCGCCTCACCGTCCGAGCCCGCGATCGTGGGACGAACGGCCGGCAGCGCCGACGGGCACGTTCGGCGCCAGCGGCTCGCCAGAGCTCGCATCCCGGCGTGGCACGTCGGCCCACAGTCGGTCGAGGCCGTAGAACTCGCGCTGGTCCTCGGAGAACAGGTGGCAGATCAGATCGCCGTAGTCCAACAGCACCCAGCCGGACTCCGGCGTGCCCTCACGCTGCTGCGGTCGGCGGTCGTGTGTGCGCAGGCGTTGCTCGACACGCTCGGCAGCGGCCTTGAGCTGGCGGTCGCTGGCGGTCGTCGCCAGCAGGAAGACATCGGCGAAGACCAGCAGGTCGGCGACGTCGAGGATCGTCAGGTCGGTGGCACGTACGTCGTCGGCCGCATCGGCAGCGGCGACAGCCAGCATGACGGCGTCTTCGGTTGCGGGCACGTGGGCAGATCTTCGTCTCGGCGATGGGGTCTGATCAGAAGGGAACCACAGCTGAGGCCGGGACGCGTCGCACCGGGCCGCCGCAGCGCAGCGAACCCCGGGTGGACAGCACCGGCCGGCGGACGCGATGCTGCTCTGGACGTCAGCCGTCGGGTGTGATGTCCGCACCGACGACGATGGTCATGTCCACGACCGACTGCGGTGTGGTCGAGCGCTCGATCACACCGGTGCCGAGCCGCTCCTGCACGTCCTGTGCGACCTCGAGCTGGGCCTCGTCGACGGCGTGGAGGATGATCCGGGTCTCCTGATAGGTGAAGCGGTCGGCGTTGCCGGTGAGCACAACCTGATAGCCGCCACCCGACAGCTTGCCGGCAACGTGCTGGCCGATCTGCGGGATCCCGTTGCCGTTGAGGATCTGGACGCGTCGACCGTCCGCCGCGTCACCGTCGGGCGCCCATGCCGACAGCGGTCCTTCCGCCAGCGCTTGCGCCCGATCCTCGTCGAGGCGGAAGCCGTCGCTGCTGTCGGTCCCGAGGCCACGCACCGGCAAGGACAATGCGGTGACCTCGCCATCCGCACGCGCCGCCGCCAGCTCGCCGAGCACACGCCGCAGTGCATCCCGATCCTCGGTCTCGACCGGCGTCGCGCCATCGGCCAGCAGCCGGTCGAGCTGCTCGGGTTCCTGCGCCAGCCGGTCGAGCAGGCCGAGCAGCACCCGCTGCGCACGTGGCAGGGCGTCGAGCTCGGACTCCCCCTCGACCTGCAGCGTCAGGTAGTCGGCCAGCGCCGGGCCGTCGAGCTGTTGCGGGCCGGGCACGAACCGGGCCACCTCGCCGTCCGGGGTGTGTCCGTCGACCTCGCGTCGGACATCGACCTCGTAGCCGCCGGTCCGGGCCAACAGCTCCGCCCAGCCCTGCGGGCTGATGGTGGCCACCGCGTCGAACCGCAACCCCAGCAGGTTGGCCAGGCTCACGTCGACCAGCGGTCCGCCGCCGGCCGCGTACGCGTCCCCCAGCGGGAACGTCCCGTAACCCGGGATGTCGGCGATCGTCGACGGCGGGATCAGCAGGATCGAGCCCTCCTGCCGGGCCCCGTCGTAGGCGAGGACGGCGATGCCGTGCGCTTGCGCTCCGGGGCCGTCGCTCCCGGTGACGACCACGACCGCGGTGCTGTCCTCGCCACCGGCAGCTCCCGACTCCTCGCTGTCATCGGGCGCCACCAGTTGGGTCGCCCGCTCAGCTGCACCGGTCATGATCGCGGCCACCGCAGCGCCGGTGACCGCCGCCAGGAGCAGCACGGCGATCCAGCGGCGCCGCACGCGGCGTCGGTCGGCCCGTCGATCGTCCGGTCGTTCGCCCGGCCGCTCGGGCGGCGGATCCGATCCCGGAGCGGTCGGGTGGCCAGCCGGCACCTCCGGCCGCTCCTCGGAGAGCTCGGCGCGGCTCGACAGCGGGTGTGGCTCCGGCTGTTCCGAACGGTCGCCCGCGTCCGCGG
>SKSM01000219.1 GCA_007122985.1 Nitriliruptoraceae bacterium
CCGAGGCCGGCCGTGAGGTCGACCACGGTGGGGGCCGGCTGCCCGGTCCGCGCGACGAGCGACCGTGCGCGCCAGGCCGCCACGTCCGGGTCGCTGGCCTCCTCGAGTCCCTGGCGGGTGAACAGCAGCGCTTCGGCCTGCGGCCACCGCGATCGTGCACGGACCCGGGCGAGCGCCGCGGCGGTTGCCGCCGTGGCGCAGCGCGGCTCGTCCAACCGTTGCCGTGCGCGTGCGGCCAGCTTGAGCTGATCCTCGCCCGCGTCGACGGCTGCGGTCAGCTCCGCCACGGCCGCCTGTCCGGCCGGACCGGTCAGCCAGCGTGCGGTGGCTTCGTCGAGCTCGCTCACACGTCCCTCTCGCGGCTGCGGCCGGTGTCCGGTCAGTCAGGGTTGGTAGCAGGCTTGATAGCAGCAGCGGCCGTCCGGCTGCGACACCGACCGGCCGTCGTGAGCGGCGGCATCCCTCGTGCGGGCGCGAAATCGCTCGAATTCGGGCGATTCGAGCCACGAATCCGTGCCCTGAGCCGGACCATCCCTCGTCGGTGCACCGCCCCCGACGGCCGTCGGTGAACGACACCAACACACCCCGTCGAACGGTCCATGTCCGAGATGCTGGTCCTTTCCCGGTCTTTTCCCTAGAGTCTTGCTGTATTCGCCGCCGGCTGGCGGCAGCGCACCCGACCTGGAGGCAGGAGGCACGATGGCACCCGCCAAGAAGGCCGCAGCCAAGAAGACCGCTGCGAAGAAGACGGCAGCCAAGAAGACGGCAGCCAAGAAGACGGCCAAGAAGACCGCAGCCAAGAAGACCGCAGCCAAGAAGACCGCCAAGAAGGGCGCGAAGAAGGCAGCCCGCAAGTCGTCCAAGACGTCCTCGCGCAAGTCGGCGGCGCAGGCCAACGTGGTCGTCGCCTCCAAGGTCAAGGAGTCGGTCAAGGCCCAGGACGTGCGCATGTCCAGCGACTTCCCCGAAGCGCTGAATGCGGAGATCCAGGCCACCATCGACCGGGCCGTCCAGCGAGCCAAGGACAACAACCGCGGCACCGTCCGTCCGACGGACCTGTAAGCCGCGCCGACCATCCAGCAGATGGGGTCGTCCTTCCCGGGCGCGGCCCCATCTGTCGTGTGTGGCGCCGGTATCGGTGTCGGGCACCTTGAGTCGAGCCGCTTGAGGGATGCCGCGGCTGCTGTCGGCCGGCCGGTACCGTGCAGGCATGGAGCTACTGCATCTCGACCAACCACTCGACGGGATCGGACCCGATCCGGTGCTCGTCGCCGCATTCGACGGCTGGACCGACGCCGGCGAAGGGGGAACCACGGCCGCACAGACGCTGCGCGATGCCTACGAGCCCGTGCGCCTGGGGTCGTTCCCCTCGGATGCGCTGTTCGACTACCGCGACCGGCGGCCGGCGCTGGCGATCGACCGCGGCCGACTCGACACCCCGGACTGGCCGGAGGTGGTCGTCGAACTGCTCACCCCGCCGTCCGGACCGTCGCTGGTGCTCGTCGGTGGACCGGAGCCCGACCTCAAGTGGCGCACCTTCGCCGCCGACGTCGTCGAGTTCGCCTGGCGGATCGGCGCGGAACGCTACGTCGGGCTCGGCAGCGTGCCCGGACCGCTGCCGCACACCCGTCCGGTGCAGGTGATCTGCACCGCGTCCGACCCGGAGCTGCTCGACCGCATCGGTCGCCCGCACGAGCAGGTGGTCGTTCCCGCCTCCTGCCAGGTCGCGCTCGAGGCCGCGTTGCGCGACGCCGGGCTCGAGACCCTCGGCCTGTGGGCCCGCATCCCCCATTACGTGGCCGGCGACTACCCGGAGGCCTCACGCGCCCTGCTCGAGCAGTTCTCCTCCCACCTCGGCACCCCGGTCGACCTGGGCGAGTTCGACGCGGAGATCGCCGACAACCGCGCGCGACTGGACGTCGCGGCGCAGGGCTCGGAGGAGGTCCGCGAGCACGTCGAGCAGCTCGAGCAGATGTACGACGCGGAGGCCGAGGCCGAGCGGCGAGCGCCGGGCGACCCGGCCCCGTCGATCACCGAGGAGCAGGTGCCGACGGCCGACGACCTCGCCGCGGAGATCGAGCGCTTCCTCCAGGGCCGCAGCGAGTAGCGCGGGCATCACCCGCTGCGGCCCCGCCGCTCACAGACGGAAGTCGTGGTCGGCCTCGGGAGCGTCGACGTCCATCTGGGCCTTCTGCAGCTTGCCGGAGAAGTCCCAGTTCATCGACTGCCAGGTCGTGACCTGGTCGAGCACCCAGTGGCCGGACAGCCGACCGCCGGTGCCGGAGCGCCCGTTGCCGCCGAACGGCAGGTGCGCCTCGGCCCCGGAGGTCGAGTTGTTGACGCTGACCATCCCGGCGGAGACGCCCGAACGGAAGTTGAAGGCGTGCTCGGGTCGGGTCGTGTAGATCGAGGCCGACAGGCCGTAGCCGTGGCCGTTGGCCAGCGTCAGCGCCTCGTCGAAGGTGTCGAAGCTGGTCACCGGCGCGATCGGCCCGAAGGTCTCCTCCTGGTAGATCGTGTCGTCCATCGTCACGCCGTCGACGATGACCGGGTGCTGGTAGAGCCCGGCGTCGGGATCGCCGACGAAGCCTTCACGCGGATTCGAGGAGGTGATGCGGCCGAGCGCACTGGAACCCGACGTGCGGTGATGCGGCTCGAGCTTGTCGAGCCAGGCGGTGAAGCGTGCGTCGAACCGCTCGTCGATCATCGGCCCGTAGAGCACGTCCTGGGTCGGGTCACCGATCGCGGCCTGTTCGACCGCCGTGGTGAAGCGGGAGAGGAACTCCTCGTGCACCGAGCTGTGGACGATCGCGACCCCGAGCGAGGTGCAGCGCTGTCCGGCGGTGCCGAATCCGGAGAACAGCGCCCCCTCGACGGCCACATCGAGCGGTGCGTCTGGCATGACCACCAGCGGGTTCTTGCCGCCGAGCTCCAGCGTGGGCGAGACCAGGTGCCGGCCGCACCGGGCCGCGATGGAGCGGCCGACCTCACTGGAGCCGGTGAAGCCGACCTTCTGCAGGTGTCCGGCCGCGAGGGCGGACTCGAGCCCCTCCGATGTCGTCGGGCCGTCGCAGAACACCAACTGCAGGGCCGAGTCCGGGATACCCGCAGCACGTACGCAGCGTGCGAACGCATCGGCGATCGCGGGGGTGTACTCGGCCGGCTTCCACACCACGGTGTTGCCGGCCAGCAGCGCCGGCACCAGGTACCACGACGGCACCGCGACGGGGAAGTTGCCGGCGGTGATCACCGCCATCGTGCCGACCGGCTTGCGGTAGGTGAACAGCTCCTTGTCGGGCATCTCCGATGGCACGGTCATGCCGTGCAGACGGCGGCCCTCGGCAGCGAAGTAGATGCAGGTGTCGATGGCCTCCTGGACCTCACCGAGCGACTCGGTGTAGGGCTTGCCGATCTCCCGGGTGACGAGCTGCGAGAGCGCCTCTTTGTTGGCGGTCAGGATGTTGGCGAGGTCGTGGATCGCGACTCCCCGTACCGGAGCGGGCACGGCGGCCCAGTCCGGCTGTGCCGCGTGCGCCAACGCCGCAGCATGGGCGAAGGTGCGTTCGTCGCCGAGCCGCACCCGGCTGACGACCTGGTCCACGTGGGCGGGATCGGTGCGCTCGAGCAGCTGCCCCCCGGTGTCGACGGGGGCGCCGTCGATCAGTGAGGACAGCTCTGCGGGCTCGGTCATCGTGGTACCTCCTGGCAGGACGGCTGCCGTCGCGGTGGGACGACAGCTTGGTGGACGGCAGGGTTCACCGCTCTCCGGACGGCGCGCGGCACACCGAGGCGACGACGCGCTCGAGTGCTTCGACGCCCCGTGTGAGCTCAGCCGGTTCGATGGTCAGCGGCGGTCGGAACCGCACCGATCGAGTGCCGCAGCCGAGCGCGAGGACCTGCTCGTCGGCGAACAGGCGCCGCACCACCTCATCGCGCGTGGCGGTGTCCGGCAGGTCGACCGCGCACAGCAGCCCCCGCCCTCGCGGCTGGGTGACCGCCGGCTGGCGGTCTGCCAATGCCTCGAGCTGTGCCGACAGCCCGGCGCCGAGGTCGGCGGCGCGGTCGATCAGCCCGTCGCGTTCGATGGTCTCGAGGATCACCGTGGCGCGGACCATGTCGGTGAGGCTGCCGCCGAAGGTCGAGTTCAGCCGTGAGGAGACCTTGAAGACGTGGTCGTCGATCTCGTCGAGCCGACCCCCGGCCATCACGCCGCACACGTGGGTCTTCTTGCCGAAGGCGACCACGTCCGGGGTCAGACCGAGCTGTTGGTAGGCCCATGGACTGCCGGTCATCCCGACGCCGGTCTGGACCTCGTCGAGCACGAACAGCGCATCGTGGGCGTGTGCCAGCGCCTGGAGCTCGCCCAGGAACCGCGCCGAGAGGTGACGGTCGCCCCCCTCACCCTGGATCGGCTCGGCGATGACGCAGGCGATGTCGTGCGGGACGTCGGCGAACGCGGCGTGCGCCTGTTCCAGCGCCCGGTCCTCCGCACGCACGTTGTCGTCCGCATGCCCGTCCAGCGGGAAGGTCAGGGCCGGGGTGTCGATGCGCGGCCAGTCGAAGCGCGGGAACCTCGCCGTCTTGTTCGGATCGGTATTGGTCAGGCTCATGGTGTAGCCGCTGCGGCCGTGGAACGCCCCGGTCAGGTGCAGCGCCTGCGTCCCGAGCGCCGGGTTGCGGCCGGCCGCCTCGTTGTGCCGCGACTTCCAGTCGAAGGCGGTCTTCAGCGCGTTCTCCACCGCCATTGCCCCGCCCTCGATCAGGAACAGGTAGGGCAGTGCAGGGTCGCCGAGCACACGCTCGAAGGTGGTCACGAATGCCGCGAGCTCGGTGGTGTAGACATCGGAGTTCGAGGGCTTGTTGGTCGCCGCCCTGGCAAGTCGGCGCTGGACCACCGGGTCGAGCAGCGCAGGATGGTTCATACCGAGCGCGTTGGAGGCGAAGAACGTGAACAGGTCGAGGTAGCCGGCGGCCGAGCGGGCATCGACGAGCGTCGCCCCCTGGCTGCGTTCCAGGTCGATCACCAGGTCCAGGCCGTCGACCAGCAGATGGTCCGACAGTAGCTGTCGTACGGCGTGCGGATCATCGGTGGCCGGTGCCGCAGGCGACTGCGCCGTGGGCGTCCCGGTGGCCCTGCTGCTGGTGGTCACCGTCTCCCCCTGCCGGTCCGGTGGTTGCGTGACGCGTCGGTTGCGCTCGGTGGCGGCGACGGCTGGCCAGCGGCATGCGGGCCGTGCACACGACGAACGTAGTGGCTGACGGCTCCAACGTAGTCAGCGGAGGCCGGCCCGACGCAACCGTGTCCCGCTGCCGCGGACACTACGCTCACTGCCCTGACCGTCGTCGTCCAAAGGCCTCCAGCCGTGCACATCGCCGTGACCGGTTCGATCGCGACCGACTACCTGATGACCTTCCCCGGTCGGTTCTCCGAGCAGCTGGTGGCCGATCAGTTGGATCGGGTCAGCCTGTCGTTCCTGGTGGACGAGCTCGAGGTCCGCCGCGGCGGGGTCGCGGCGAACATCGCCTTCGGCCTGGGGCAGCTCGGGCTCGCTCCGGTGCTGGTCGGTGCGGTCGGGCAGGACTTCGAGACCGACTACCGGGCATGGCTGCGGCGGCACGGTGTCGACACCTCCGGGGTGCACGTCTCCGAGCTGCGCCACACCGCGCGGTTCCTGTGCACCACCGACCTCGACCAGAACCAGATGGCCTCGTTCTACACCGGCGCCATGGAGGAGGCGCGGTTCATCGAGCTCGCCCCCATCGCCGAGCGGCGCGGCGCGCTCGATCTGGTCGTGATCTCCCCCAACGATCCGGAGGCGATGATCCGCCACACCGCCGAGTGCCGCCACCTCGGGGTGCCGTTCATGGCGGATCCCGGCCAGCAGCTGGCGCGGATGGACGGCCATCAGGTTCGCAAGCTCGTCGACGGTGCCACCTACCTGATCACCAACGACTACGAGCGCACCCTGCTCGAGACCAAGACGGGCTGGAGCTCGCAGGAGGTGCTGGGTCGGGTCGGCCACCGCATCACCACGCTCGGCGCCGAGGGTTGCCTGATCGACACGCGTGACGGCGTCGTCGCCGAGGTACCGGCCGCGCCCGAGCAGCAGCGGACCGATCCGACCGGCGTCGGCGACGCGTTCCGGGCCGGATTCCTTGCGGGACTGTCGTGGCAGCTGCCGCTCGAGGCCAGCGCGCAGGTCGGTTCGATGGTCGCCACCTACGTGCTCGAGCACGTGGGCACCCAGGAGTACGAGCTCGACCCGCTGGAGTTCGCCGACCGGCTCGGTGCGGTCTACGGCGACGAGGCGGCGGCCGACGTCCGCAAGCAGCTCGGCGTCTGAGCCGAGCAGCTTCCCGACCGCCGGACCGCTACCTCAGCCGGCTGGCGTGCGTGGCCGACTGAGGTGCGTGGCCGACTGAGGTGCGTGGCCGACTGAGGTGCGTGGCCGACTGGCGTGCATGGCCATGTTACTATACCGTCTAGACGGTATAGAAATGTCGGCGCGTGCCCGTCTCGGACCCGCCGCCGCAGCCGCCGCCATCGGATCGATCGGAGCGCCGATGCCTCGTCCGAGCCAACGTGAGCGCTTCCTCGATGCCGCCGCGGACCTGGTCCACGCCGACGGTGTCACCGAGCTGACCTACGACCGGCTCGTCGAGGTGACCGGTGCCAGCAAGGGTGGGTTGCTCTACCACTTCCCGTCCAAGTACGACCTGGTCGCGGCGCTGCTCGAGCACACCTTCGACCGCTTCGAGGCGGCGGTCGACGCCCGCGCGGCGGACGACACCCGCCCGTTCGCCTGGGCCCACGCCTACGTGGACGCGAGCCTGGATGCCCGCGTCAGTCGACCGGAGCTGCTCACCGCCTCGCTGCTCGACCCCGACGAAGGGCACGAACTGGTGCGCCAGTGCGGCGCGCGTGTCGCCAGCTGGCAGACCCGCATGGTCGACGACGGCGTCCCGAAGGGCCTGGCCACGGCGGTGCGCTACGCCTGCGACGGCTGGTGGGCGCTGTCTGCGATGGAGATGGGGCCGGTGTCGATCGACGCCGCCACCCTGGCGGCTGAGCTGCACGACCAGCTCGACCAGGCCGTCGCGGTCACCACCGCAGCGCAGGGGAGGTCATGATGGCACGGTGGCTGCTCGTCTACGGCACGGTGTTCGTGGCGTCGGCGATCCCGACGCTCGAGATCCTGTTCGTCATCCCCGCGGGCATCCTGGCCGGACTCGCGCCGGTGCCGACCGCGCTCGTCGCCGCGATCGGCAACTTCACCACGGTGGTGCCCGTGATCGTCGGCGGCGACCGCGTGCGCCGGTGGTGGGCCGCTCGTCGGGGCCACGACGTCGACGGCGTCGGAAGCACGCAGCGGCGCGAACGCGCCCGGCGGGTGATGCGGCGTTTCGGCGTCCCCGGCCTCGCGCTCCTCGGGCCACTGCTCACCGGTGTGCACGTCGCCGCCTTCGGTGCGGTCGCGGCCGGGGCGCGCCGCGGCGTCACGCTGGCGTGGTTCGCCGCCAGCCTCGTGGCCTGGTCGGCGGTCATCGCCCTGCTGACCGCCCAGGGGCTGGACGTTGTGGCCGATCCGGACTCACTGCCGCAGATCCTGGACGCCACGGCGCGCCCCTGACCCCACCGACGGCTCAGTCGGCCAGGTGCTCGACGATCCAGTCGACGCAGGCGGTGTAGGCGGCCAGGTCGTCGGCGTCGACGGCCGGGAACATGCCGATGCGCAGCTGGTTGCGGCCGAGCTTGCGGTAGCTGTCGGTGTCCAGGATGCCGTTGGCACGAAGGACGCGGTTGATCTCAGCCGCGCTCACGGTCTCGGCCAGGTCGACGGTGGCCACCACCAGCGACCGCGCGTCCGGGTCGCTGACGAAGGGCTGCGCCCAGTCGCGTTCCACGGCCCAGTCGTAGATCGACGCGGCCTTGGCTCGCTGCGTTGCGACCACGGCGTCAAGTGACCCGAAGCTTGCCAGCAGCCACTCGATCTGTTCGGCGGCGAGGAAGGTCGTGGCGATCGCCGGGGTGTTGAGGGTCTGGTGCTTGCGACTGTTGTCGAGCGCGCTGCCGAGGTCGAGGAAACCCGGGACGTAGCGCTGTGAGGCGGCGATGCGCTCGATCCGCTCCACCGCAGCCGGGGACAGCACCGCGACGGTGAGCCCTCCCTCCGATCCGAGCCCCTTCTGGAGGCTGAAGTAGTACGCATCCACCTGCGTGAGGTCGACCGCAAGGCCGCCGGCGGCGGAGGTCGCGTCGACGAGCACGAGGGCGTCGTCGGTCCGCACCGGCGGCTGCATCACCCCCGTCGAGGTCTCGTTGTGGGTGAACGCCTGCACGTCACAGCCTGGCGCGGGCGTGGCCACCGGGCGTGCGCCCGGCTCCGCGTCGACGACGTCGGGTGCATCCAACCACGGTGCGGCGGCGGTCGCCGCGGCGAACTTGCCGCTGAACTCGCCGAACACGTAGTGGCGGGCGCGTTCGTCGACCAGCCCGAAGGCGGCTGCGTCCCAGAACGCCGTGGCTCCACCGACCGCGACCAGTACCTCGTACCCCTCCGGGGCACCGAGCAGTGTCGCAGCTCCCTGCTGGAGGCGTCGGACCTGGTTGCGGACCGGCGCCTGGCGGTGGGAGGTCCCGAGCAGGACGTCCGCTTGGCGGGCGAGGCCGGCGACCGCCTCGGGTCGCACCTTGCTGGGGCCGCAGCCGAACCGACCGTCGCGCGGGAGCAGTTCACGGGGAATCGTCAGTTCGGGCACGCACGGCCTCCAACAGGGCAACGGTCGGTGACGGGTTCGACGGCTCGACCGGGTCCGCACGGGCGACCGGCCTCGGACGAGAGGAGCAGTCAACCCGCCGACCGCTGACGGCGCCAACGCGGTCGGGAGTCGACACACCGCGGGTGTAGAGTCGTGGTCCCGTTCCCTTCGAGTGAAGACGAGCGACCCATGAGCCTCGCCAAGCGCATCCTGGACATGGAGGAGTCTCCCACCCTCGCCGTCTCGGCCAAGGCCAAGGCGCTGCGTGCCGCCGGTGAGCCGGTCATCGGCTTCGGCGCGGGTGAGCCGGACTTCCCGACGCCGACGCACGTCGTGGAGGCGGCACAGCGGGCCGCCGCCGATCCCGTCAACCGCCGCTACTCCCCCGCCGCCGGCCTCGCCGGACTGCGTGAGGCGGTCGCGGACCAGACAGCGACCTCGTCCGGCATGGAGCTCGGCCCGGACAACGTCGTGATCACCAACGGCGGCAAGCACGCGCTCTACGCCATTTTCCTGGCGCTGCTCGACCCCGGTGACGAGGTACTGGTCCCCGCCCCGTACTGGGTCAGCTACCCGGAGCAGATCAAGCTCGCCGACGGGGTCCCCGTCGCGCTGCCGACCGGGACCGACACCGGATTCGAGGTCAGCGTCGACCAACTCGAGGCGGCCAGGACCGAGCGCACCAAGGCGTTGGTGTTCGTCTCGCCCTCCAACCCGACCGGCACCGTCTATGGGCCCGACGCGGTCGCGCGGATCGGTGCGTGGGCGGCGCAGCACGGCATCTGGGTGATCGCCGACGAGATCTACCAGCACCTGGTCTACGGCGGCGCCAGCTTCACCTCGCTGCCGGCGGCCGCGCCGGCAGCGGCGGATCGCACGATCATCGCCTCGGGGGTCGCCAAGACCTACGCCATGACCGGCTGGCGGGTCGGCTGGGCGGTCGCACCACGCGAGGTGGCCGGGGGCATCGCAAAGCTCCAGAGCCAGGCCACCTCCAACGTGTGCAACGTCGCCCAGGCCGCGGCGCTCGCGGCCCTCACCGGCCCACAGGACGACGTCGTGGCCATGCGCGAGGCCTTCGACCGACGTCGACGCACGGCGGTGGACAAGCTCTCGGCCATCCCCGGCGTGACCGTCGCAGAGCCGCAAGGCGCCTTCTACGTGTTCCCGTCGTTCGAGGGCGTCCTCGGCCGGGAGATCGCCGGTCGCCGCGTCGACGACACCTTGCAGCTCGCCGAGCTGCTGCTCGACGAGGTCAAGGTCGCGGTCGTGCCCGGTGAGGCGTTCGGTGCACCGGGGTATGCCCGGCTGTCCTACGCGCTCGGCGACGACGACCTCGCCGAGGGCATCGACCGCATCGCCAAGCTCCTCAGCGGCTGACAGCCGCGACCCGGCCGCGCAGGTTCGACACCGCACAGCGGCCGGCGCCCTGCCCTGCCCGGCCCTGCCCGGCGAGAACCTCGCCTATGCGCGAGCTTCTCGCGCTGTCGCGCCGATCGGGTCCGTGACGGATGGTCCCCCGGGCGAAAAGCTCCCCCATGCGCGAGCTTCTCGCGTCGTCGCGCCGGTGGGCCGGGCGCACGCCACGCGGGAAGGCGACGCGAGCGGGCTCACTCCTTGATGTAGGGCTTGCCGCCGGCGGCCGGCGGACGCAGCCGGCCGACGAGCCCCGCCACGACCAGGATCGTGATCACGTACGGCGCGGTCAGCATCAACGTCGAGGGGATCGGCACCGGTAGCCGCTGCACGCTGGTGGCCAGCCCAGAGGCGAAGCCGAACAGGATCGCCGCACCGAACGCGCCGACCGGGTGGTAGCGGCCGACAAGCATGGCGGCCAGCGCGATGAAGCCGCGGCCACCGCTCATCTCGCGCGAGAACTGCCCGGTCGCATCCAGGGTGAACCACGCACCACCGATCCCCGCGAACGCGCCGCCGAGGATCACGGCCTTGTAGCGGGTGGCCAGCACCTTGATCCCGACGGTGTCGGCGGCCTTGGGGTGCTCGCCGACCGAGCGCAGCCGCAAGCCCCAGCGTGTCTGGAACAGTGCGTAGGTCAGCGCCACGACCGCGATGAACATCGCGAAGCCGATGATGGTGTGGCGGAACAGCACCGGCCCGAGGAACGGGATCTGGGCCAGTCCCGGGATCGATAGTGACGGGAACCGGACCGGGGTGTTGTAGGCCGCTGCGTCGCGTGCCAGCACCTGGCTGGCAAGGAACGACGTCGAGCCCACAGAGAGCACCCACAGCACCACACCAGAGACGATCTGATCGGCGTGGAACTTGATGGTCAGGATCGCGAGCATCCCGCCGATCAGCATTCCGGCGAGCATGCCGCCCCCGAGCCCGATCCAGGCGCTGGCGAACACCGTGGACACCACGGCGGCGGTGAAGGCTCCGGCGACGAGCTGGCCCTCGATCGCGATGTTGATGACGCCGGCCCGCTCACACAGCACCCCGCACATCGCACCGAGCGCGATCGGGGTTGCGCTCCGGATGGTCCCCCGGAACAGCGCGATCAGGGAGACCGCGGAGTCGGCCGCCGCCCAGGTCAGGAACGCCGCGACGAGCAGCGCTGCCACGGCGCCGGCCACCCACACCGACCAGCGACCGAAGCCCCTGGTGAACTGCATGGCCGCGATCGCAAGGACGATCGCGGTCATCGCCAGGACGACGGGCATGACGTTGACCACGATGTTGGGCACGGTGACCGCGGCCCCGCGTGCGTCGGTCAGCACGAAGGTCGCCTGCGCTCCGGCCGGTACCCGTGCGAACACCCCGGCCATCACTACTGCGCACACCAGGGAGAACACGCCGAACCGGCGGTTTCGCCGGGCCAGTGCCTCGGGTGCCTGGGTCGTCATGGTGGCTGTCACGATCCCCACCCCTTCGACACGTGGCCGCTGGCAAAGCCTTCGGTTCGGATCCGATAGATCGCACGGACGAGCGCCGGCGCCGCGATGAACACGATGATCAGCCCCTGCAGCACCAGGACCAGGTCAAGTGCGATCCCCGTCTGCGCCTGCATGAGACGACCGCCGGAGCGCATCGAACCGAACAGCAGTCCGGCGGCAACGGTCCCGCCGACACGACCGCGCCCGAGCAGCGCCACGGTGATCCCCTCGAAGCCCAGTCCGGCCGAGAAGCCGTCGGTGATCCGGCCCTGCACGCCGAGGATCACCGTCGCGCCGGCCGCGCCGGCCAGCATCCCCCCCGTGCTCATCGCGGTGATGATGCTGCGCCCGGGGCTCATGCCCGCGGTCGCCGCCGCATTGGGGTTGAGACCCACCGCGTTGAGCTCGAACCCGACCGTCGAGCGCTCCATCATCCAGAAGATCGCCGCAGCGATGGCAAGTGCGAGCACCAGTCCCAGATTCACCCGGTAGCCGGTCAGGAACTCCGGGAGCATCGCCGAGTCCTGCATGCTCTTGGATATGGGATCGGCGCGGTCCGGTCGCCGGAAGAACTCCGTGGTCAGGATCCAGGCCAGCACCAGCAGCGCGATGTTGTTGAGCATGATCGTCGAGATCACCTCGTGCGCGCCCGTGCGTGCCTTGAGGACCCCCGGGATCCACCCGTAGAGCGCGCCGGCCAGCGCGCCGGCGAGCAGTGCGAGCGGCAGATGGATGAGCGTCGGAAGGCCGACGATCCAGAAGCCGATGAACCCGGCGACGGTGCCGCCCGCGACCATCTGGCCCTCGCCGCCGATGTTGAACAGCCCGGTGCGCAGCGGCACCGCGACCGCCAGTCCGGTCAGGATCAGCGGTGTCGCGGCCACCAGGGTCTCGGAGATCGGCCCCAGTCCGGCGAAGGCGCCGCGGAACATCGACGCGTAGGCGCCGCTGACCACCTCCCAGGCACTGGCGAAGGTGTCACTGGGGCGCGCGGTGAAGTAGCTGAGGGCCTCTCGGGTCGCATCATCGGAGAGGGCGATGATCAGCGCCCCGATGACCAGGGCGGAGAAGATCGCCAGCAACGTGACGATCAGGCCGACGCCGGTCACCGCCGCGACGAAGCGCTGCCCGATCGTCGCCCCGAGCTCGACCGAGACCTCCCGACGCTCGCGCTCGCGCGCCGCTTCGACCTCCGCCTGACTGAGCTCGTCGGAGTCGAGCACGTCGGTCGGCCGGTCGTGGCTGGAGCCCGATGTCGACGCGGTCTGCTCAGGCGGCGTCTGGTCGTCGGGGCCGGGAGTGTCGTCACTCATCGTCAGGCCCCCTTCGCCATCGCCTCGGCGGGGTCGGTGCCGGCCATCATCAGGCCCATCGCCTCCTTGGCCACCGGCATGTCGAACGGTCCCACGAGCTCACCGCGGAACATCACCGCGACCCGGTCGGCCAGAGCGAGGACCTCGTCGAGCTCGGAGGAGACCAGCACCACCGCCGTCCCGTCGTCGCGTTTGGCGACCAGTTGCTGGTGGATGTACTCGATCGACCCGACGTCGATCCCGCGGGTCGGCTGCGAGGCCACGAGCAGGTCGATCGGCTGGTCGAACTCACGCGCGATCACCAGCTTCTGCTGGTTCCCGCCCGACAGCGACGACGCGGGCGTGGTGATCGACGGGGTGCGGATGTCGTAGCTGTTCACCAGCCGCTGGGCGTGCTCTGCGATGGCACCGAACTGCAGCGTGTGGCGCTTCGCGAAGGGCTCCATGTCCCACTGGTTGAGCACGCAGTTCTCGGCGATCGAGAACTGGGCGATCAGTCCGTCCCGTCCCCGGTTCTCGGGGACGTGCCCGACCCCGGAGCGCAGCACCTGCTTGCGGGTCATGTGCGCGATCGACGTGCCGCCGACGGTCACGCTGCCGTCGTGTGCCGACCGCAGGCCGGTGATGGCCTCCACCAGCGGTGACTGGCCGTTGCCCTCCACACCGGCGATCGCCAGGATCTCCCCGCGGTGGACCTCGAGGTCGACGTCACGCACCACGGGGTTGCCCCTCGCGTCGTGCACCGTCAGCCCGTCGAGTCTGAGCACCGAGTCCTGCACGTGCGCCTGTGGCTTGTCGACCACCAGCTCGACCGGTCGACCGACCATGAGATTGGCCAGGTCCTGCTCACTGACCTCGTCGGGCTCGGCCGTGCCCACGATGCTGCCGCGTCGCAGCACGCTGATGCGGTCGGCGACGGCCCGGTGCTCACGCAGCTTGTGCGAGATGAACACCACCGAGCGGCCCTCCGCCTTGAAGGCGCGGATCGCGTCGAACAGGTCGTCGCTCTCCTGCGGGGTGAGCACGGCCGTCGGCTCGTCGAGGATGAGCAGGGCGGCGTCGCGGTAGAGCGCCTTGAGGATCTCGACCCGCTGCTGGATCCCGACCGGGAGGTCTTCGACCTTCGCGTCGGGATCGACGTGCAGACCACTGCGCTCGGCGAGCTCGCGGACCTCCTGGGAGGCCCGCGCCCGGTCCAGCTTGCCGAACCCGGAGACCTTCTCGACACCCAGCACGATGTTCTCGGCCACGGTGAAGACCGGGACCAGCATGAAGTGCTGGTGCACCATGCCGATCCCGGCGTCGATGGCCTGACCGGGGTCGGCGAACGTCACCGGCGTGCCATCGATGCGGATCTCACCCTCGTCGGCGGAGTACAGGCCGTAGAGGATGTTCATCAGGGTCGATTTGCCGGCGCCGTTCTCGCCGAGCAGCCCGTGGACCTCGCCTTCCTCGATGACGAGGTCGACGTGGTCGTTGGCGACGACCCCGGGGAATCGCTTGGTGATGCCCTCGAGCTCCAGCCGCACGTTTCCACCCTCCAGGTGATCGCCGCCGTCGGGTGCCCCGGCCGCGCGCCGGTGACGCCGGCGGAGCCTACAGGCTGTCGTTGCCGGGGGAGCTGGCTTTGCCAGCGCCCCCGGCGTCCGAGCGTGCTGTCCGGACTGGTGGTGGATCAGTAGTCGGCGGGGTCCACCGAGATCTCGCCGGCGATGATGCCCTCGCGCAGCTCAGGCAGGGCGTCCTTGACCTCCTGGGGGACGACGTCCTCGTTGTCGTGGAACGGGGCGATGTCGACGCCCTCGTTGTCGAGCGTGCCGAGGAACAGCCCGCCCTCGAACCGGTCCTCGAGCGCCTCCTCGATGACCGCGAAGGTCGCCACGTCCATGCGCTTCTCGACCGAGGTCAGCATCAGGTCGCTGAACTGCGGCACGGAGACGTAGCCGTCGGTGTCGACCCAGATCATCAGGCCCTCGCCGAAGTCCTCGAGCGCGGTGGCGGTGCCGAGGCCGACCGGGCCGGCGACGGGCATGATGATGTCCGCGTCCTGCTCGAGCAGCGAGTCGGTGACGCGGCGACCCTCGTCCTGGGACTCGAAGTCACCGGTGAACAGCCCGTCCTCGCCGTCCCAGCCCTCGACCACGACGTCGGTGCCGTGCTCCTGGTTGTAGTACTCGGCGCCGGCGAGGTAGCCGTCCATGAAGATCGAGACCGTCGGGATGTTGATGCCACCGTAGGTGCCGATCACGCCGGTCTCGGTCGTGCCGGCCGCGACGTACCCGGCGAGGAACCCGGCCTCGTCGGTTTCGAACAGGATCTCACGCAGGTTGTCGTAGGTGTCCTCGTAGGCGAAGTCGACGATCGCGAACAGCTGGTCCGGGTTGGCGACCGCGGCCTCCTCGGTCGCGTCACCGAGCAGGAATCCGACGGTGACGATCAGGTCGCAGCCACGGTCGATGAACGCGCGGATGTTGGGGTCGAAGTCGGCTTCGGACTCGGACTCGAGCACGGCGATCTCGATGCCGAGCTCCTCCTCGGCGCGCTGGAAGCCCTCCCACACCGTCTGGTTGAAGGAGCGGTCGTCGACGCCGCCGGTGTCGGTGATCTGGCAGGCCAGGAAGTCGACGGGGTCGGCAGCCTCCTCAGGCTCCTCCTCCTCGACCTCTTCCTCTTCTTCCTCCTCGACCTCTTCCTCGGGTTCGGTGTCGACCTCTTCTTCCTCTGGCGCCTCGGCGCAGGCGGCGAGCACGAGCGCTCCCGCCAGGGCGACCGCGAGCGCGCGGCGTGTCCTGATCCTCATCAAATCGTCCTCCTGCCCGCAGGTGACGTGTTCAAGCGCCAGTCTGGGGCGCGTGCGGTTGTGGGTGTCCGCACCCAGCGCAAGGCGGCGTCTCGACCGGGTGGCACCACCCGGTACCGCCTGGCGTGAGGGTGCACGACAGTTGCAAAGTACTACACGCGTCGTAGCTGTTGGGGCCGCGTGGCTGCCCAGTGCGCGTCGCGCGCGATCATCGTCCCTCACCGAGCGAGCTCGCGCAGGAGTCGAAGGGACTTCGAGGCAGAGGCCGAATGCCCCTCCCGGCCGCATGCGTGAGGGCCCTGCCGGGCCTCCGGATCACAGCAGGTAGCGGATCTCGCCGTCGCTCGCCTCGACGGTGGCTCGCAGCGCGGTGTGCAGGGCACCGTGCAGCTCGCGGAAGCGGGTGACCTCCGCGTCCTCCTCGTCGCCCGCGGTGGGTGCGTCCTGGGTCTCCTGCGGCTGCTCGACGAGCTGCTCGAACGCGCGATCCCAGTCGGTCTGCTCCGCAGCCCGGCGCAGGCGCATCGTCGGCGCCTGCAGCAGCGCACGGTCGAGGTCCTGGACGATCGCCACCACCACGTCGGTGGAGGTGCGAACCCCCGGCTGCGACAGCAGCCGCAGGGCCTGCAGCTTGCGCATCGCCATCGCCGCGATCATGACCGGATCGCCGAGCTCCGCGACGGCGCTGTCCACGTCCTGCAACGAGATCGTGACCCGGTCGGGGACCTCGAACCACCGCTGCAACGTGGTGAACAGCTCGCCCGTCACGTCGTGCAGTGCGAGCAGTTCGTCTGGCTTGTCGATCGCCTCCACGCACACCGCCTCTGAGCGTCTGCAGTGTCAGCGTACGCGGCGTGGGCGCCGCGGCACCGCACGGCCGAGCGGTGTCAGTCCTCGAGCGGCTCGGGCAGGTCGGGGCAGTCGTCGCGCTCCACGGCCTCGAGCTGCGCGAGCACCTCGTCGGTGACCACGCCACCGAGCTCCTCGAGCGCCTCGCGGTCGACGCACACGACCTCGACCGACGCTGCGCGGCTCTCCACGCCCGGAGCGCTCGAGGCGAACCGTGTCACCGGCACCAGCACGCTGGTGGTCTGCTGGGAGAGCAGCAGCACGGCGCGCGTCCGGACCTGCGCGTCGTACGCCTCGGCGGCGTCGGCGCGCTCGTCGAAGCGTGCCTGCGCTCCCGGCTCGGCCTCGCCGAGCTCACGCAGCTCCACGTAGCCGGCGAGGTGGCGGGCGTGTCCGGCGAGCGCGAGCTCCACGCCGACCTCGATGGCGCCGCGCAGCTCGTCGGCGCCGGTCGCGACACCCAGGTCGTCGGTGGTCCCCACGGGAAAGTCGAGGTCGTGGCCCTCCGCGGTCGCGATGGAGGCCGCGCCCTGCCACATGTCCAGCCAACCACGCGACACCTCGGCCACGGCATCGGCGACGGAGCCGTCGGCCTCGTCGGCGTCGACGAACAGCGCGCGCAGCTCCGGCTCGAGCGTGTCGAGCGTCGAGCGCACGCCGGTCGCATCGCCGACGACCTCGCCCCAGGTGACCTCCTCCTCGAGCAGCACCTCGCTGACCGGCCCATCGTCGGGCAGGTCGTTCTCGAGGGTGTCGAGGCGCTCGAGCAGCTCCTGCGGGTTGTCGCCGTCCGTGTCGTGCGAGTCGGCCGAGGCGGCGGTGACACCCAGCACGACCAGCGCTGCGAGCGCAGCGGCGAACGCCGCCACCAGCAGTGTCCGGGCCGGCCCCACCGGCAACGCCACGGATCGGCTACGTGCCCTCGCGCCCACGTCGGTCTCCTGGTCGAAAGAACTGGTCCGCTGCGCAGTCACCGGCGTCGCGCGCCGGTCTCCCCGGGTGTATCGGCACCGGCTCGCCGGAACGTGAGGGCCGATCCGCGACGCGAGCGCTCCCACGCAACGTCGGCCACGCACGCCACGCCTGCCACGATAGAGCACCTGCGCCACGCCGGAAAGGCCTCCGTCGTGACTGGCTTTCGTGACTGGTCCTCGTGACCGGTCCTCGTGACCGGCCGTCGTGACCGGCGCCCGGTCGCGGGTCAGTACCGGTAGGCGTCGTCCTTGAACGGGCCGGAGGTGTCGATGCCGAGGTAGTCCGCCTGCTCGGA
>SKSM01000144.1 GCA_007122985.1 Nitriliruptoraceae bacterium
GTCGGCGCGGTCCTGGTCGGCCGGCAGCTGCGTGCGGCGCTGCGCAGCGAGCTCGAGCCGGTCGAAGGCCTCGATCTCGCTGGTGCGGAGGCGCGGCCGGCCGGGGTGGACAACGGGCTGTTCGTGGTGTTCGAAGGCGGGGACGGCAGCGGAAAGTCGACCCAGATCCGGCTGCTGCGCGCGGCGTTCGAGCGCATCGGGCGCGAGGTCGTGGTCACCCGTGAGCCGGGTGGGACCGAGCTCGGCGAGCGGCTGCGCGACCTGCTGCTCGACCCCGATGCGGCCATGGACGCCCGCACCGAGGCGCTGCTGTACGCGGCGGCGCGCGCGCAGCACGTCGACGAGGTGATCGTGCCCGCGCTCGAGCGCGGCGACGTGGTGCTGTGTGACCGCTTCATCGACTCCTCGATCGCTTACCAGGGGGCCGGTCGTGCACTTGGCGAGGACCGGGTGGCGCAGGTCAACCAGTGGGCGACCCGCCACGTCACGCCGAACCTGACCGTCCTGCTCGACCTGGAACCGGACCAGGGCCTCGAGCGCGCGGGCGACCAGATGGAGCCCGACCGGCTCGAGGCGGCCGGCCTCGACTTCCACCGATCGGTGCGTGCCGCCTACCAGCAGCTCGCGGAGGCCGAGCCCGAGCGCTACCTGGTGTTGGACGGCACCCGGTCGGTTGAGGAGCTGCACGCACAGATCCGTGCGCGGGCCTTCCGAGGGCTGGACCTGCCGGCGGCGAGGCCGGTGGAGGAGCCAGACACCACCGACGAGGTGAGTGCGCCGGAGCGCTCGCGGTGACCGAGACCGACGGCGCGTGGACGGCCGTGCGCGGCCAGCCGGCGGCAACCGCGGCGCTGCGGACCGCACTTCGTCGCGACGAGGTCGCGCACGCCTGGCTGTTGGTGGGGCCGTCCGGGCTGGGCCAGCAGCAGCTCGCCCGGGCGCTGGCGGCGGCGCTCAACTGTCCCGAGGCGCCGGCCTCCGACCGTGGCTGCGGGGTGTGCTCGACGTGCGAGCGCATCGCCCGCGGGGTCCACCCGGTGGTCACCGACCTCGAGCCGGAGGGCGCCAACCACGTGGTCGCCCACGTGCGCGAGGAGTGGATCCCGACCGCCACCCGGTCGTTGACCGAGGGGCGCCGGCAGGTGCTGCGGGTGGTCGCGGCGGACCGGATGAACGAGGCCGCCCAGAACGCCTTCCTCAAGGTCCTCGAGGAGCCCCCGCCGACGGTGGTGTGGCTGCTGGACGTGCAGGAGGAGAGCGCGCTGCTCGACACCATCCAGTCGAGGTGTCGCCGGCTCGACCTGGTCCCGTGGGGTCCGCACGAGCTGCTGGAGCAGGCGGCGGCGCTGGGGATCCCGGACGAGCAGCGCGCGACCCTCGCCCGGGCGTCCCTGGGGCTGCCACAGCGCTTGGCTGACCTGTCCGACCCGGACGTCGCCGCGGCCCGGACCCGCCACCTCGGCGTCCTCGACCGGTTGACGACCGAGGGACCGGGTGCGGTCGTCCCGCTGGCGAAGGAACTGACGACATGGGCGAAGGGCCGGGCGGCCGCGGTCAGGGAGCGCAACGCCGACGAGCTGGCGCGGCTCGAGGAGGACTTCGGCGTCGACGAGCGCGGCCGCGGCTGGCCACCCGGGATGAAGAAGCGGGTGACCGAGCGCCATCAGCGCCTGGAGCGCCGCGAGCAGCGCCGCGCGCTCGACCTGGTGCTCGACGACCTGGCCAGCTATCTGCGCGACGTGCTGGCGATCGGCTCGGGCGCCCCTGCCGATCAGCTGGTGAACCTGGACGCCGAGGTGGCAGCCCGCCGGGACGCACAGCGGCTCCCGCCACCTGCTGCGGTGCAGGGCCTGGCGGCGATCGAGGCCTGCCGTGCGGCGCTCGACCGCAACGGTGTGCCGGAGCTGCAGCTCGAACGGCTGCTGCTCAAGCTCGCGCTGCCGATCTTCGCCAGCAGAGCCGCCTGACGCGCACTGGTCGGCGTGGTGAGCCGTCGGCTGCTCACTCGTGCCGTCCGTCCTCGGGCGGCGGCGCGATCGGCACGTGCGCGGGGATTGGCCGGACCTGCACCCCACGGGCGTGCAGCAGCTGCTCGGCGCGGTGGCGGTCGAGCGGCGCGACCGTGGTCGTCAGGCCGGCCGGGGCGCGCCGGTGCAGGCCGGCCCCGCCGAACAGTGCGCGCCCGGCCTGTGTGCCGGTGAGGTCACCGCGGAGCAGGTAGCGCAGGCCGCGCCATCCGGCGCGGCGCAGTGCTCTGGCCCACCGGCGGGTGACGCGGTAGTCGAGGGTGGTGTGGATCTCGGCGTTGAGCCCGAGCGCGGTGGCGCGCGCGGCGGTCAGGTCGGCGATCGCGGGTGCGGCCCGGACCTCGATCTGTGCGTGGAACAACTCGGCGAGCCGCTCGGCGACCACAACCTTGCTGCGGGCACGCAGCAGTTTCTCCACCAGTGCGCCGTCCAAGGTCTCGGCGAGGTAGCAGGTGCCCTGTGGCGGGGTCAGGTCGAACCGCCCTCCGTGCGGGTCGTCGACGGCGTCGACGTGCGCGAACCACCACGGGCGGGCGTACTCCGAGAGGCGGTGGAGCCGGTCGATGTGGCCGGCGGCCGGCAGCCCGGTCAGCGCCGGTCGGTCGTCCGGTGGGTCGGCCAGGCCGGTCGCGGCGAGCTGGGTGCGCGTCGGTTCCGTCACGGGGTCGCTGCTGTGGCGGTGGTACCCGTGGGCGCGGCGGCACGTTCGTCGCTGCCGAGCGAGGAGCGGACCTCGCCTGCGGCGGCCACCGTCGCGTCAACGTGGCCGGCCTCGAGCAGGGCCAGCGGCGCGACTGCGTCGAGGTCGGGGCTCGCGGTGGTCAGCCAGGCCGCGATCGTCCAGCCGGTGACGTCGCGTCGGGGGTCGTAGCCCGCAGCCGCGAGGACGTCGGGCAGGTGGCGCAGGACCGTGGGGCGGAACTGCCAGGCCGGGTAGACCAGCCGGTCGCGGCTGGTGCCGTCGGCGGCCAGGCGCAGGCCGAGCAGCCGGCCCTCGCGCACCCGCTGCGAGACGGCCTGCTTGGAGACGCCGCCAAGCGCCGAGCGGGCGCCGTCGGTGTCGTAGAAGGGGCCGGCCTGCTCGTCCCACGCCTGTCCCGCGACCGACAGGGCGGCTGCCCGGCGGCCGGTGGACTCCGCGTCGGCCTGCGGAGTGCCGTGGCGTTCGATCTGGTCGCGCAGCTCGTGCTCGTAGGCCGCTGCGGCGAGCCGTGCGTACTCGGCGGCTGTCGCCATGATGGTGGGCGCTCCAGGCTGCGTGACGTCGGGGTCCGGCAGCTGCCAGCGTGCGTCGGCCCGTCGGCTACGTCAAGGCGGTCAAGGCAGTTCGGGCCGGCGGTTCCGGGTCGGGGTCGCCCGCGCGGGCGTCAGAGGTCGTGCTCGAGCGGCCAGCCGCCTGCCAGCTCCGCGAGGTCGTCGCCGGCCTTGGCGAGCCGCTGTCGGCCGGCGCTGCTGTCGGCACGGCCGAGCACCATCCCGATCGGCCGCAGGAACGGCGAGCGGATCTGCAGCTCCACGTCGAAGCGCACGCTGGTGGCCTCTTCGTCCTCGGTGAGCTCGAATGCCGCGTCGCCGCCGATCGAGTTGTGGTGCGAGGAGGCGGCGAGGTAGCGGGGGGCGCGCAGGTCGGTGACCGTCATCTCCAGGGTCAGCGGGCGCAGCGGTGCGGGTGTGTCGAAGGTGATGCTGGCCGCCTCCGGTTCGGACGCAGACCCGGCGGTGATCTCCACCTCGCGGATCGCCGGCCACCACGACGGCCAGCCCGCCAGGTCGACCAGCACGGCCCACACGTCGTCCACCGCCGCGGTGCTGCGCCACGTGCCGTCGATCCGCATCGGGCTCCTGGTCTCCTCTGGCGATGGAGCTGCTGGGCGGTTGGGGCGGCGCCCAGGGCGGCGACGCTACCCGTGGGTGGTCGTGGCCGGCGCGCCGCCGCTACCCTCCCCGCCTCCTCGCTGGAGTAGCTCAGACGGCAGAGCAGCCGCCTCGTAAGCGGCAGGTCAGGGGTTCGAGTCCCCTCTCCAGCTCCGTTTCCCGGGAGATCTCCCGGCGCGGCACCCGCCACCTACGACGGGGCCGACCCCGGCCCGGCTGGGCGTGGCCTGGTTCGGTCGTGCCGGTCGTCATCCTGGCTGCGGTGCGGGGAGCTCCTCGAGCAGCTGAACCAGTTCGGCTGCGACCGATTCGGGTTCGAACTCCGGTGCGAGGTGGGCGACGCCCGGGACCTCCCGCACACGGGGGTCGGCGAGCCGCTCCTCGAGGTGGCGGGCGACGGTCCGGAAGAGGGGCCAGGATCGGCCGCCGTAGAGGATCAGCACGGGGACCCTGATGTGTGCAAGCAGGCCGTGGTCGCTCAGCTGCGGCGGACCCGCCTGGGCGACCTCGTCGAGGACGACGGGGACGAGTGGCGCCATGCCCTCGACCGCGCGGGTCTTCGCAGCGGCCGCGAGCTCGTCGTCGGTGGCCTGCGCCACCTCCTCCAGGAAGGTCTGGGCTGCATCGGTCAACCGCCCCTCCTGAGCGGCGTGACCGACCTGCTCGAGGGCATCGCCCATGCGTGCCGCGACATCTGCGTCGGCGAGTTCGGAGAGGGCGGGCTCGTAGAGCGCGAGGGCGCGCAACGCCGGGGTGTGCGCGGCTGCCTCGAGCGCGTGGACGCCGCCCGCTGAGTGGCCGAATAGGACCACGTCGTCACCGATGCTCTCGACGAACGCGATCACGTCCTCCACCAACCGTTCGTGGGAGTGGTCCGAGTGGTCGTCGCTGAGCGACCGCCCCCGGGTGTTGAGCGCGAAGCAGGTGTAGCGCTCGCTCAGCAGCGGCAGCAGCAGCGGCCAGCAGGTCTCCCCGTCGGTCGGCCCGCCGGGCACCAGCACCAACGGTGGCCCCTGGCCGTGGACGCGTCCTGCGATCGTGGTCCCGTCGGGTGAGGTGGCGCGGTGGATCCGGTCGGTTCCCATGGACTCGCTCCTCGGCTGGGTCGTCCAGCGAGGATGCGGCGACGGTCGGGTCTGGCGCCCCAGTAGAACTACCGGTCCTTGCCGTCGAGCAAGCGGTGCTCCATCGCGAACATCGCGGCCGCGGCCCGGCTGGATGTCCCGATCTTCAGGTAGATCTGCTGCACGTGATACTCGGCCGTACGCCGTGAGATCACCAACCGTTCCGCGATCTGGCGGTTGCTGCAGCCCTCCGCGACCAGCTGCAGTACCTCCACCTCCCGGTCGGTGAGCCCCGCCGGCAGCTCCCGACGGGTGGGCGGCGGATCGTGACCAGCCGCAGCCAGCACAGCGGTCACCGCGTCGACATCCAGCCGACCCTTGCTCACCTCGTTGCGAAGCTCCCGCTCGGCGTCCTCCGGCGTGCGGGCCGGGCGGTGGGCCCGCCGCTGCGTCATCGCCTGGTAGGCATCCGCCGCCGCGAGGATCCGCGCCGGCATCGACAGCTCCGCGTCCGTGCAGCCGCGGTGATAGCCGCTGCCATCGCACCGCTCGTGGTGCGTGCCGACCAGCTTGGAGAGCGGCGCCAATCGGCGTGAACCTGCCAGGATCCGCTCGGAGTGGTAGGCGTGCAGCCGCACCTGCTCCCACTCGTCCCCGGTGAGGCGACCGGGCTTCTCCCACACCGAGGCCGAAACCGCCACCCGACCGACATCATGCAACAGTCCAGCGAGCTCGAGCTCGTCAAGGTCGCCGCTCGCGAGCCCGAGGTGCTCCCCACCGCCGCGAGCCAGCCGAGCCACGCCACGCGAATGACCGTGCAGGTAAGGAGATTTGAGGTCGGCGAGGTCACCGAACACCGCCGCCACCTCGGCAAGTGCCGGGTCGAGCACGGAGGCCACCGGGTGGGGTTCGGCCTCCAGCACCAGCTCGTAGGGGTCCGTGGCATCGACCTCGTCCAGCAACCCTTCGGCACGGTCGGCGAAGTGGTCAGCGATCCCCGGGTCGAGGATGCCACCACCGCGCTGACGCACGGCCTCTGCCGCCGCCGCGGCCCCACCGACGTCCTCGAACAACGCCGCGACGCTCGTGACCGCCGCCAGACGTGCCCCCATCGGGATGTCGCCACCCGCCAGGGCAGCCGGAACCCCGCCTCCGTTCCACCATTCGTTTGCGTGGTAGACGCTCGTTTGGACGGTTCCGGGCAGTCCGAGACGTCGCGCGGCGCTCCGACCGACCTCGCACGAGGCGACGTCGAACGCCTGGCCCTGCCGTCGCCCCCTCGTCGCCGAGGCGACCACCAACCTGACCTTGTCCAACGGCTGCCGACCGCGCAGCACCCTCGGCACCAACGTCGTGGCCACGTCACGAGCATCGGCCCGGTTGGCCCGCTCCGCGGCCACCTGGGCGGTGAACTCGTCCCCGAACAGCCGCGCGGTCTCGTGCGCATACCCGACACACCCGGCGTGGAGCAGCAGACCGGTGTACAGCCCGGCCCGTACGTCCTCGTCGGGAAGTTGCAGCGACCGGGCCAGCGTCACGGCGAGCGCCGAGGACCGCAGCGATGTCCCGGCCGGCAACCCGAAACCGAGATCGGTCAACCGCGACACCCCAGCCACCAGGTCGACCAACCGCACCGCGTCCACCTCCCCACCCGCAACGTCCGGAGTGTGGTGCGATCACCGGCACTTCGCCAGCCACCCGGGCAATCCTGACGAACCGCACCGGCGACGCGATGTTGGGGCTCAGGGTGACTGACGGACGCGCGTTCGTGTCCAGGGAAGTGGTGGACGGGCTGGGTCGGATCCATCCCACCAACGCCCAACGACCGCCGCGGGACAACATCGCGGGGGCGCCCAGGAGTTCATCGATGATGCCGCCGTGCCGCTGATGCCGGCTTCCGCGGGCAGGCAACTACTCGGGATGGAGGAGGCCGAGCTGCCGTGCGCGGATCGCCGCCCGGTTGCGATTGTCGACCTCGAGCTTGGTGAGGACGTTGGAGACGTGCACCGAGGCGGTCTTCTCCGCGATGTACAGCGTCTCCGCGATCTCCCGGTTCGTCCGTCCCTCGACGAGCAGGGCGACGACCTCCCGCTCCCGCGGGGTGAGGTCGACCTCGCCGGGCTCCGCTGCGTCCTCGACCCCGGGAAGCCGTAGCCGCGCACGGCGGGCGAGCGCCTCGGCATCGTCGGTCACTCCGTCGGCACCGAGCCGGCGGGACTCGGCGTGTGCCGTCTCGAGCTGCTCGGTTGCTGCATCGCGATCACCGACCGCGAGCGATGCTTCCGCGAGCCGCCAGCGCACGTAGACGCGCCAGTAGGGGGAGTAGACCTGTTCCAGCGCGTCCCACCAGGCCGCCGGTTCGGGACCCGTGGCGCGGGAGAGCTCCGCCTCCGCCAGCGCGAGGTAGGTGTACGGATGCTCGAGCTGGAAGGTCGTCGGTGAGGCCGGAGGGTGACGTTCGACGAGGTCCCGCATCTGCTCGACTGCGGCTGCGGCGTGTGCGACGCGCTCGTCGCGGTCCGCCTCAGATGCGAGCGCCGCATCGACCTCTGCCCGCACCAGCGGCCGCATGGTGCCGAGCTTGGTCACCACTTCGGTCGGATGCGCGTCGACTACGAGGTGCTCGTCAGCGATGGCTCGCGCTTCCTCGAGCCTGCCGCGCGCGGCGGCGACCTCGGCTTCGAAGGGGAAGAAGTCGTGGTAGACCCGCGCTGGAACCCCGATCTGGCGGGCGTGCGCTGCGTCGTCCGCCGCCTCGTCGTTCTGCCCGCGCATCCACCGCAACGTGCCTCGGAGGACGTGGAAGACGACGAGCACGAAACCCTCGAGGTGGCATCGCGCCATGCGCTCGAGTGCTTCGTCGGTGCGCTGCCACTCACCGCTGAACAGGAACGCGTAGCCGATGTTGACGTAGCCGTAGGCCTCGTTCACGCGGTCCTCGACCTCGTCGATCCAGGTGAGGTACTCCTCGGCGAGATCGCGGAGCGCCGTGCCGTCGGTGACCTGGTCGTGCAAGAAGGCCGCGTCGGACAAGACGACGTAGGCCGCCCGGGTCTCGTGGAGACTGCCGGCCTGACGAGCGAGTTCGAGGGCCTCGCGCAGGTGCTGGACCGCCTCGTCCAACTGGGCAGCGTCACCTGACCAGGCCAGCGCCATACCGAGCGCACGCAACGCGATCGACCGTGGGAGGTGATCAGCGAGCTTCCTTGCCGCGGCGACAGCCTCGCGTGCTACCGGGATGGCCGCGCTGGGGTCCTGGTCGAGGTGCCGCAGCAGGAGCAGCGCGTGCGTCGCAAGCGCCCGCACCTGCGCGATACTCGGCTCCCGGTCTCGGATGAGCTCGCTGGCGGCCTGCGCCTCCGCGGACGCCTCGTCGGCCTCACCCAGGCTCCACAGGAACGCAACCAGTTGGCGGCGCAGGTCCGCTTCACGCTCGGGTTCGTCGTCCACCCCGAGTTCGTCGAGCGCGGCTCGGAGGTGCCCGAGCGCACGTCGAACGTGCCCCGCGTCACCGGCAGCTTGCGCGACCGCTTCGAGCACCTCGACCCGCGGGGGTGCGTCCGCCGGGCGGGCGGCGACGTCCCAGAGCTCGAGGGCTCGTTCGTACAGTTGGACGGCTTCGGTGAACGCGGCCGCTTCCTGGGCTTGCTCCGCGGCACGGATAGTGGCGACGAACGCTCGACTGTGCTCCCCGGCGACATCCCAGTGGTGGGCGAGTTCAGCGTCGAGGTGTTGCCGATGGCGACCCGCGAGGTCGGGGGCGTCCGTCAGCTTCCCGGCGACGGCGCGATGGAGCCGGGTGCGCTCACCCGGGAGCAGCTCGTGTTCGACCACTTCCTGCACCAGCGCGTGACGGAACCGGTAGCTCTGACCATCGATGAGGAGGATGTGCTGCTCGACGGCTGGCCGCAACACCTCGGTGAGCGCCGCTCCGCGTGTGTCGGTCACCGCTTCGAGGAGCGCATGCTCAGCGGTCGGCCCCGCAACCGCGACCACACCGAGCAGCTGGCGGGTCGCCTCGGGCAGCCGCTCGAGGCGTGCAGCCACGACGTCATGGAGCAGTGGAGACAGCTCGTGGTCGCTCGCGTCGATCCGCGCCGCGAGCAGCTCCTCGACGAAGAAGGCGTTGCCAGCGGTACGGCGAACGAGCTCGTCGACCAGTTCCGGTTGCGGGCGCTCGCCGAGGATGGTCCCCGCCTGCCGTGCGACATCCTCGGCCGTGAGCGGCCCGAGGTCGACACGCGCGCTGACCGGCAACCGCCCCAGCTCGGCGAGCACCGGCCGCAGCGGATGCCGGCGATGGAGCTCATCGCTGCGAAACGTCGCCACCAGCAGCAGCGGCTCGTCACGGACATGTCGGGTGATGAACTCCAGGAGCCCCAGCGTGGACGGGTCGGCCCAGTGGATGTCCTCGAACGCCAGCAGCAGCGGTCGCTCACGCGCCAACGCCGCGAGCACGGTGTGGAGCGCCCCGAAGAGCCGCATGCGCGCTTCCGCCCCGTCGCCGTCCACCGGCTCTGCGGACCCGGTGCCGAGGCTCGGCAGGATCCGGGCGAGCTCGGCTCGGCTCGGCCCGAGCAGGCGTGAAACCTCGTCACGCTCGAGTTGCCCGACGAGCTGTCGCAGTGCATCGGTCACCGGCGCGTACGGTGCGGCACCCCCGCCCAGATCCAGGCAGTGTCCGAGCAGCGTTCGCGTCCCATCTGCCTGCGCCCGTTCGACCAGGGTTTGCAGCAGCCGGGTCTTGCCCACACCGGCTTCGCCCCCAACCAGTACGACGGTGGGCTCCCCGTCCCGTGCCGCCCGGTGGTGGCCGTCGAGCTCGGTCAGCTCCCGCTGTCGCCCGATCAGCTTGGGGCTGGAGATTCGGCGTGTCATCGATCCCCTGGGTCCGAGGTGGATGCGGCGCTGTGACCTGACCGGCTGGCCTCCTGCGTGGCGATCGTAGGTGGGCTGAGGTCCGACCGAGCGTCAACGCCAGCGGGCGGATCCCGACGCACTCCTCCCTCACGCCTCGAGGGTCCGACGGGCTGCACCACGCTGCTGCCGTGGTGCCCAGCAAGCGGTGACCACCTCGGCGACCCTGTGGAACAGCGTGCGGAGGGCGGCGCGTCGGCCTGGCCGACGTCGTGGATGTACGGTGGCAGACCGGCGCTCCTGCACGTAGGCAACGTGCGCGTCGACATCGAGCGGGTGGAGCGAGTGCATGGCGTCATCTCCTGATCGCGACACCGGCACCCTCCGCCTAAGACCTCCCCCGTGACATAGGGGATGCCTCAGATCGACCGCAGCCGGACGTAGATGCCAGGCGATCTGCAGGGGTTGGTGGACCTCGTCGAGCCGATGCGTCGCGCGGTTCTCGGAGGCGCAGCGCTCCACGCCACGGTGCGCGCCCGGGGTGTCCGAACGCCGGCGACGTCTTGGTGGTCACGGCTGCGGGGCTGGCTCCCGTGGCGTGTCGACGAAGCGGACGAGCTCGGCGGCGAGCGCCTCGGGCACCATGCGCGTGGCTGCGTGGCCGGCTCCGGGAACGGTACGTACCTCCGCGTTGCGCACGTGTTCGGCGATGTGCCGGGTTCCGCGCTCCATCCAGGTGGACCGGAGCGTCCGCTCACCCCGGAGGACCAGGACCGGGACGGCGATGGTGGCCAGCGCGGCGGGGCTGGTTGGGGTTGGCCTGGTGAGGTCGAGGCCCTCCCAGCTAGCAAGATCGGTGGCGACGTTGGGGGCGACGACCTCGTTGAGGCCCTGGGCGACGAAGCCTTGCAGTTCCTCCACCGTGGCGAGGTCACGGGCCGGAAGCGAGCTGCGTGCGGTAGGTAGGGTCGAGCGCACCATCCCACCACAGGAGCCCACCATGGGTGACCAACCCCAAGGTCCGGTGGGAAACTTCCCAGCACAGGCGGGCCAAGTCCCCTCTCCAGCTCCGTATCGCTCATCATGCTGTCTCTCCTGGCCGAGAGATATCTCAGCCGGTCAGGCCAGCCCCGATACATCGTCTATCGGACACTCCCCGGGTGTTCCACCTTCGGATCAAGGGCGGACGGCACGAGATCGACCTGATCATTGAGCGTGACGATGGCCGAGTCGTGGCGGTCGAAGTCAAGCTCGCAGGTGCGGTCGATGATCCCGAGGTCAACCACCTGCGCTGGCTCGTGCTCCGACTGTTCGAGTTGCGGCAGCAGCCCTGGATGCTCGTCAAAGGCCATAAGTCCGAGCCGGGCCGGCAGGTGCGGGCTCGCTGCGCGGACCTGCAGGCCGATCACGGCTGACGGCCGAACCCGATGCGCACGAAGCTTGGTCACCGGTGATACCGGCCGGGAATCGCGAACACCCGGCCTGCACCGCGGCAACGGGGTTACCCTCGTCGTAGCGAGCTGAGGCGAGGATGGAGGTCGAGCTGCGCGCCGCCCGGTCGCGGTTGCCAGCCGCAGCCGCGCTGGTCTTCCTTGCCCTGGGGACCCTGCTACTGGTCGTCGGTCCGAGTGCCGCTCAGACGGGCCCGACGGTGGCCACCACGACGGTCGAGGGGGTCATCACCCCCGTGATGGCCGACCACCTCGACGACACCATCGAGCAGGCGGCCAGGGCCGGACACGAGGCGCTGATCGTCCGGCTCGACACACCGGGCGGCTTGCTCGAGTCGGCCCGCGACATCGTCCAGCGCTTCCTGAACGCCCCACTGCCCGTGGTCGTGCACGTGGCACCGGCCGGAGCCGACGCGGGATCGGCCGGCACGTTCATCACCTACGCCGCCCACGTCGCCGTCATGGCGCCTGCCACGACGATCGGTGCCGCCACGCCGGTGGACCTCGAGGGCGCTGAGGTTGGCGACAAGGTCGTGGAGAACACCGCCGCGTTCGCCGAGGCGATCGCCGAGGAGCGCGGACGCGACGTCGAGTTCGCAGTCGCGGCCGTTCGCGAGGGTCGTTCGGTCACCGCCTCTACCGCCGTGGAGATCGGTGCGGTGGATCTCGAGGCCGCAGACCTCGACGCGCTGCTCGCCGGGATCGACGGCCGGGAGGTGACGGTGCAGGGGCAGGCCGTCACCCTGGCGACCGCCGGCGCGACCGCCGTGGAGGCCGAGATGTCGGTGGGCCGTCAGCTCCTGCAGCTGCTGGCCAACCCGAATCTCGCGTTCATTCTGCTGTCGCTGGGAACGCTGGCGATCCTCTACGAGATCGCCAATCCCGGGCTGGGTCTGGGCGGCGTGGTCGGTGTCGTCTCGATCGTGCTTGCGCTGTTCGCGATGGCGGTGCTGCCGGTGAACTGGGCCGGCGTCGCACTGCTGGTGCTGGCCATGGCGATGTTTGTGGCTGAGTTGTTCGCACCGGGAATCGGGGTCGGAGCCGCCGGGGGGACGGCGGCCTTGATACTCGGTGGACTGTTCCTCTTCCAGGGAGACACCGGCGTCACCGTCGACTGGTGGGTGCTCGCCCCGACGGCGGTGCTGGTCTTCGTGCTCGCCGTCCTCGCCGGGGTCTTGGTCGCGCGGGCGCACGGCCGCCGCTCAGTCGCGGGCTCCGACGACATCATCGGCCGGACGCTTCGTGTCGAGCACGCCGCCGCCGACAAGGCCCGCGCCCGCGTCGGCGAGACGTGGTGGCGCCTGCGTGCCGAGGACCCGTCGACCACGCTCGTCGACGGTGAGCAGGTCACGGTCGTCGGGCGTGACAACCTCGATCTCATCGTCGCGCCGACCTGGCGCGAGTCGGTCCAGCCTGCGGACCACGGGGACGACCCCGGCTAGGAGCAGCCATGCAACTCGACGGCACGTTCATCGGCGTCACTCTGGCGGTCCTGATCCTGGTGCTGCTCGTCATCGCAGCGATCCGGATCGTCAAGGAGTACGAGCGGGGGGTGATCTTCCGGCTGGGGAGGGTCATCGGAGCCAAGGGACCGGGGCTGTTCTTCATCATCCCCATCGTTGACAAGATGGTGAAGGTCAGTCTGCGAACTGTGACGATGGACATCCCACCTCAGGACATCATCACCAAGGACAATGTCACGGTGCGCGTCAATGCCGTGGCCTACTTCAACGTCACCGAGCCCGTGAACGCGATCGTGCAGATCAGCGACTACCACTACGGAACGTCACAGATCGCCCAGACCACGCTGCGCTCGGTGATCGGCGGGGTCGAGCTCGACGAGGTGCTGATCAACCGCGAGGCGATCAACGCCCGGCTTCAGGAGATCATCGACGGCATCACCGACGACTGGGGTGTGAAGGTCAGCCTGGTCGAGGTGAAGGACGTCGAGTTGCCCGAGATGATGCGCCGCGTGATGGCCAGCCAGGCCGAGTCCGAGCGTGAGCGCCGCGCGAAGGTCATTCACGCTCAGGGTGAGTACGAGGCGGCGGCGCGCCTGTCGGAGGCCGCCGAGGTGATGGCGACCCAACCAGGGGCGATGCAGCTGCGCCTGCTATCCACCCTTGCGGACGTCGCGTCCGATCGGAACTCGACGCTGATCTTCCCGATACCCGTCGAACTGCTGCGCTTCGCCGAGGCCATGACCCCTGACCCGTCGACGTCGCAGTAGCGCCTCGGCAGGGCCCCGGTGGTGGCCATCCGGCCGCTGAACGGTCGCCGCAGGCGCGCTCAGAATCGCGTCGGTGCCCGCTGTGCCTCCATTGCCGCCCCAGGTACTCAACCCCGGTGCTCGATCTGCCGACATGAGCGGTGAGCACATCAGGAGGCACCGGGATGTCAGCGTCAACCGTCGACACCAGCAGTAGTGCGTTCGCCGCTCGGTTGGCGAGCCTGCTACGCACCGCCCGCCGGGATCGTGGGCAGTCGGTGCGCTCAGTCGCGCGTGCGACCGGTGGCGCAGCGTCCGCTTCGCAGCTGCGTGCTGTCGAGGCGGGTGACGCGGACCTCGCCTCGCTGGATGTCGCGCCGATCGTGGAGGCCTACGGGCTCGATCTGGAGGCCGTGCTGGGCGAGCGGGTCCCGATCGAGATCGACACTGCTGCCGGTGCCCTGACGACGGCCGGTATCACACGAACCTTCGTTCCGGGCGACCAGGATGCGCTGCTGACCGCCTATCTGCGGCTCGTACGCGAGCTGCGCGGCCTCCCCCACGAGCCGACGGTCGCCCTTCGGCGCGACGACGTCGAACTGCTCGCACGCCACCTCAAGGCGGACGCCGTCACCGTCCTCGAACGCCTGGGTGAGCTGATGGGTGCGACGGTCACCCAACGACGTTCCATGGTGGCGTTGTTCGCGGCCGGTGCGGCCCTGATCGTCCTGAGCACCGCAGCGACTGCTGTCCAGCCTGCGGACTACCAGGCGTCTGGTGAGGCAGGCTCCGAGAGTGGCTCGGTCGCCTACTCCATCGCGGCCGAGGTTGACCTTCCCGAGGGCGACCCGGTCGGTCCGCTGCCCAGCGCGTCCGGGGCTGCATCGGCGACAGCGGTCGACGACTCCGGCGATGGCTCCGGTGCGACGACGACCGACGGCGACACCGTTGCGGGCGGGGGGTCTGCCGACACAGCGCCTGAGGCGGGCGATTCGGCCGCGCCGACGACGGACACCGGTGACTCGTCTGCATCGTTGCCGGGCACTGACGCGAGCGGCGGATCCGACGATGGGGCTGCTGACGACGCAGGCGCGCCCGACATCACTGACGACGAGGTGTCCGACGGCTCGGACGCCGGTTCCGAGGGCTCGGATGCCGGTTCCGATGGCTCGGAGGGTCAGCCGGGCGACGGCGCTGCCGACGACCCGCCGGGCCGTGGTGCGTCTGGTGACCGCTCCGACGGCGCTGACGGCGCCGGTGATGGGTCGGGCGATGGCGCGGAAGGCGGCGGTTCCGGACAGCCTGACCCCGAGCCGGACGTCGCTGACGGTTCGGACGATGCACCGGACTCCGAGGAGGGTGCCGGGTCGGACGAGGGTGACGGGTCGTCGGGTGACGGGCCGGGCAACTCCGGTGGTGCCGGTGGCAGCGGTGAGGTCGGTGAGCCGGGCAACAGCGGCAACGACCAGGCCGGCGGGGACGGTGCGCCAGGCGGCGGTGAGCCGGGCGACAGCGGCAACGACCAGGCCGGCGGCGACGGTGCGCCAGGCGGCGGTGTGCCGGACGACGAGGACGGCGCCGGGTCGGACGACAGCGACACGGAGGCCCCGGGTTCTGACCAGCAGGAGGAGGGGCCGGGCTCCGAGGAGGGTGCCGGGTCGGACGAGGGTGACGGGTCGTCAGGTGACGGGCCGGGCAACTCCGGTGGTGCCGGTGGCAGCGGTGAGGTCGGTGAGCCGGGCAACAGCGGCAACGACCAGGCCGGCGGCCACGGTGCGCCAGGCGGCGGTGTGCCGGACGGTCCGCCCGGACGCAACAGCTGAGGCGACGCCCTCCGGCCGACGACCCTCCCGACGACCCGCCCGACGATCCGCCCGACGATCCGGCACACGACGGGCAGAGCAGCCCGCCGGCAGGCGGCTTCCGCCCGTCGGTGTGCGCCGACGGTTTCCCTGACGCGGCGACCCACGTACGGTCGAGTCACGCGTACGGGAGGTGCGAGGTGAACCGCTACCTCGTCGTTGCCAACCAGACACTCGGCGGAGACGAGCTGCTCGAGCGATTGCGGGAGCTGGTGGCCGAGGGGCCGTGTGAGATCCACGTGCTGGTCCCGGCCAGCGTCGATCCGACCGAGGCGTTCCATGACGAGGAGTCGGACCATCGGCTCGCACGTGAGCGGCTCGACGACGCGCTCGCCCGCTTCGGTGAGCTCGATGCGACGGTGACCGGTGAGGTGGGAGACCACCGACCGGCCGACGCCGTCGGCGACGTGCTGCGCCGAGGGCAGCGCTTCGACCGGGTCATCGTCTCCACGTTGCCGGCGGCGGTGTCGCGGTGGCTGCGTCTCGACGCGGTCAGCCAGGTCGAGCGTGCCGTCGACGTCCCGGTCGAACACGTCATCTACGACGCGAAGGCCGAGGCGGGTCGCGAGCGTCGCTGAGCACGATGCCGGCTGTCGGCGCGGTCCGGCCGCCCGACAGGTCGGTGCGCGTCCAAGCGCATGAATCGGATTCACTTCTGGCTCGGGTTGTCCCAGCCAGGAGGATGTGCATGGATCCGACGACACTGCTGTACGAGACCGACGGACCGATCGCGACGATCACGCTGAATCGGCCGGAGCGGCTGAACACCATCGTCCCACCGATGCCTGAGGAGTTCGAGCAGGCGGTCAAGGCCGCGACCCTCGACGCCGAGGTCAAGGTGATCGTGGTGCGTGGTGCCGGACGGGCGTTCTGCGCCGGCTACGACTTCGGTGGCGGCTTCGAGCACTGGGACGACTACATCGCCACCGACGGCCGCTGGGACCCGGGCAAGGACTTCGCGTTCGCGACCGCTCCCCAGATCGCACCGACCCAGCAGTTCATGAGCATGTGGCGCAGCCCCAAGCCGGTGATCGTGCAGGTGCACGGCTGGTGCGTCGGCGGCGGCAGCGACACCGCATTGTGCGGCGATCTGGTGATCGCCGCCGACGACGCCCGGATAGGGACCCCGTACTCGCGGATGTGGGGCGCCTACCTCTCCGGCATGTGGCTCTACCGCCTCGGTCTGACCAGGGCCAAGGAGTACGCGCTGACCGGCAAGCCGCTGTCGGGCCGTGAAGCGGCCGATGTCGGGCTGATCAACGAGGCCGTCCCGTTCGACCGGCTCGAGGCGACGGTGCGCGAGCACGCTGAACAGTTGGCGTCGATCCCGTCGTCGCAGCTGGCGGCGATGAAGCTGATCGTCAACCAGGCATACGAGAACATGGGGCTGGCAAGCACCCAGACCCTCGGCCCGATCCTCGACGGGCTGATGCGCAACACCCCGGACGCGCTCGAGTTCATCGCGCGCGCGGAAGGCGAGGGCGTCGGCGCGGTGATCGCCGAACGTGACGGCCCGTTCGGTGACTACGGCCAGGCGCCCCGGGACGAGCAGCCCGATCCCTCGCATGTGATCGAGGTGTGACGGGGTGACGGCACAGCTGGAGCGGCTGACCGGTTGGCAGGCGACACGCCGTTCGAGCACGGCGGTGACACCTCGCCAGAGGACAAGACGAGCGTGTGCACCAACGGTCTTCGACCCGTGTCGACGACTCGGGGAGGCATGGGGAACGTGCGGTTGCAGCGGCGTCGCGGGCGTTGGTCCGCAGCGGATTGACTGCGGCCCTTCGGGCCAAAGTCCACACTGCAGACAGCATTGTGGCGAGACGGGCGGGTTGCAGCAACGGGCGTTGCGCCGCGGTACGAGGGATCAGTTGCAATGCTGCAGCGAGTGCTGCACTATGTGTCGCATGGACACGCTGAGCCGCAAGACCATCAACTTCGACCACACCGACACGCCGGTGGTTGCGCCGTTCCTAGATGAGGACTCAGCGGAGCATGCTGCGCTGGAGCGGATCGTCGGTGAACGGCTGGCCTCCGATTCGGCCGAACTCCGTGCGCTCGTGCTGCTCGGGGTGGGCCGCGTCCGCGAGGCGCTACTTGAGGGCGCCTACAACGAGGCCGTGGACGCCGGCGACTTCGACGACACCCGCACGTGGGTTGAGCAGACCACCAGCGCCAGACGGCGTCGGCGCGCGTCCGCGTGACTGCCGCGAACGAGCTGCTGCGCGGCAGCCTTTGGTCGTTCCGCTACCTCGACGACGAGGAACCGAAGCCGGTCGTCATCGTGTCCAACGATGGCCGCAACCGTTCACGGTTCGAGTGGGTCCATGTCGTACGCATCACGACGCGACCGAAACGATCCTTGCCGACGATCGTGGAACTCAGCGACCGTGACGCTCCACTCACGGGCCGGGCGATGACCGACGAACTGGAGCTGGTCCACAAGGCCGATCTCGAGGAGCGCCGCGGCATGCTCAGCCCA
>SKSM01000180.1 GCA_007122985.1 Nitriliruptoraceae bacterium
ACCACAGCACGGTCGCATCAGCCCAGTGGTCGGGCAGTTGCGTCGCCCACCGCCGTGCGGCGCGTCCCTCGTCGAGGTGGCCGTCGCACCAGCCGTCGTCACCCAGATCGAGGGCGCACCGCCGGCAGACGGCGTCGGCCCCTGCGGGGCCACACAGCGGCAGCAGCCGCGGGGCGCCGTCACAGCGGTCACAGGAGCCCGCGTCGACCGCCTGCGGGCCGAGCTCGGTGGCTGCCAGCCACGGCTCCGCCTCGAGCAGTGCCCGACGTAGGGCGCGCTTGTCAAGCGACATGGACCGGACCTCGACGGCGTCGGAACGAGGACGGGCCACGACCGTGGTGGTCGTGGCCCGTCGGGGACGGCGTGCCCTAGCCGATCTTGATGACCTTGGTGCCGTCGGCGAACTCGTCGTGCCAGCCCTGACGGGTCTGGGTGTTGTTGTTGATGGTGACGATGATGTAGATCGCCGCGGCGAGCTGCAGCAGCCAGCCCACGAGCGGGATGATCGTCAGCGCCAGCCAGGCATTGCGCTTGATCGCCTGCTCCATGGTCGGGTTCTGGCCATCGGGTCCCTGGACCTGGACCTTCATCAGCATCTTGCCGAGGGTCTGCCCACGGTTCGACTCGAGCAGGGCGAAGTAGCCGACGTAGATGGCCGCGCTGATGACCGAGCCGACGATTCCCGGCAGGCTGAAGCCGCCGAAGAAGCCCGTGCCCCCGCCGAAGACGGCGCCGATCAGCAGCGTGGTCACGACGACGGCATTGACGATGGCCAGCAGCACACCGTCGATGACGCGCGCCAGGACCCTGGTCAGCAGGTCGGCGGGCTCACCGATCCCCGTGCTGCCCTGTCCCTGTGGTGCCTGTGGCGCCGGTGGTGGTGTCTGGCCCTGACCGGGGGGCGGTGGGCTCTGCCCCTGCCCCGGTGGTGGTGGCTGCCCGCTCGGCGTCTCGTCGGACCCGGGCGGCGTGTTCGGCCCCTCGCTCACATTCCCCTCCATCATCTGCATCGGTCTGCGTCATGATCTGCTTCGTGCGCGGCCGCACCGGCGGCGCGGCCCCGCTCAGGTCGGCGCTGCCGACCCTGGATCCCGGACACGGCGGGCGGACACTGCCTCCCGCTGATCGTCCCGTCACCGACGGTCACGCACTGACTGTCACTGGCTGTCACAGGCTGTCGTTGACGTGCGGTGGCGCGAGCTTCTTCGGTGCCGGGAGACCACTGCGACGGGCGCCCGGCTCGTGTCCCGTGAAGCCTAAGCTATCACTGCGTGGTTGACGGCGACCTCGAGCCGCCGTGCGACACGCGGTTGCACCGGCCGGCCGGGACGCGAGTACGGTGTCGCGCCGCAGTCCGGCCGCGCGCACACCGCCCGCTGACCGGTTCGCCGCCGTCGAGGAGCGCTCCAGTGACCTACCGCATCGCAACCGTCGGCGGTGACGGCGTCGGCCCGGAGGTGGTCGAGCAGGGCTGCCGCGTGCTCGACCGGCTGGCCGAGCTCGACGGGTTCACCACCGAGCGGGTCGACTACGACCTCGGTGGTCGCCGCTATCTCAGCACCGGCGAGGTGCTCGACGACGCGGTGCTCGAGGAACTGCGCGGGTTCGACGCGATCTACCTGGGCGCGGTCGGGGCCCCGGACGTGCCGCCAGGGGTGCTCGAGCGCGGCCTGCTGCTCAAGCTGCGGTTCGCGTTCGACCAGTACGTCAACCTCCGGCCCGTCAAGCTGTACCCGGGAGTGGCCTCGCCGGTGGCCGGACTGACGCCCGAACGCTGCGACTTCGTCTGCGTCCGTGAGAACACCGAGAGCGTCTACGCCGGCGCCGGCGGGACCCTCTACCGCGGCACGCCGCACGAGGTCGCGACCCAGGAGAGCGTCAACACCCGCCACGGCGTCGAGCGGGTCCTGCGCTACTCCTTCGAGGCGGCGCGCCGTCGGCGCGGGCACCTGACCCTGGTGCACAAGACCAACGTGCTCAGCTACGCCGGCGACCTGTGGATGCGCACCTTCGAGGAGGTCGGAGACGCCGACTTCCCCGACGTCGAGCGCGCCTATGTCCACGTCGACGCAGCCTGCCTGTACTTCGTCACCGACCCGGAGCGTTTCGACGTGGTGGTGACCGAGAACCTCTTCGGCGACATCATCACCGACCTGGGTGCGGCGGTGCAGGGCGGGCTCGGATTCGCCTCCTCCGGCAACCTCGATCCGACGCGGACCAACCCGTCGATGTTCGAGCCCGTGCACGGCTCCGCTCCCGACATCGCCGGCACCGGTCGGGCCGACCCCGTCGCGGCGGTGCTCAGCCTCGGCCAGCTGCTGGACTTCGTCGGTGAGCAGCGCTCGGCACAGCGGATCGACCGGGCGGTCGGCGCGCTGCTGGCCGAGCGGGACGGTGCGGTGCCCGACGGCGTGGGATACTCCACCGTGGACGTCGGCGACCGGCTGGTGGAGCTCGTCGCCGAGAACTGATCGCCCAGACCTGATGAACGCAACCTGCGCCCGACCCGGCGTGCGCCGGTGACGCCCGGCGGCCCCGACCGGCCGCCACGCGATCCCGCCGGACCGACGTCCCGCGAGCGACCCCGGGGGAGAGGACCCACATGCCGTTCCCGAAGGCCGACAAGATCTGGATGGACGGTGAGCTCGTCGACTGGGACGAGGCGACCGTCCACGTGCTGACGCCGACGCTGCACTACGGGTACGGCGTGTTCGAGGGCATCCGTGCCTATCCGACGGACGCCGGCCCGGCGGTGTTCCAGCTGCACCCCCACCTGGCACGGCTGCAGCGCTCCGCAAGGCTCTACCCGCCGCTCGACGAGGCGCCGTGGTCGCTCGAGGACCTGACCGCCGCGATCGAGCAGCTCATCCGCGTCAACGGCCACACCGAGGGCTGCTACATCCGGCCGACGATCTTCCTCGGGTACGGCGAGATCGGGCTCAACCCGCTGCCGTCGACCCCGCAGACCGCGATCGCGACGTGGCAGTGGGGCGCCTACCTCGGCGAGGACGCGCTCGTCAACGGTGTGCGCGTGATGATGAGCTCGTTCCGACGCATCGGCAAGAACACCATCCCGCCGGCCGGCAAGGCCAACGGTCAGTACCTGAACTCCTCGTTGGCCAAGGTCGAGGCGCAGCGCGCCGGCTACGACGAGGCGGTGATGCTCTCCGAGGACGGCTTCGTCGCCGAGTGCACCGGCGAGAACATCTTCGTGATCCGCGACGGTGTGATCCGCACCCCGCCGCTGCACGACGGGCCGCTCGGAGGGATCACACGCGCGGCGGTCATGACCATCGCACGCGACCTCGGCTTCGAGGTCATCGAGACCTCCCTGCAGCGCAGCGACCTCTACCTCGCCGACGAGATCTTCCTCACCGGCACGGCGGCCGAGCTCACGCCGGTGCGCGAGGTCGCCGGCTACCACATCGGGCCGCGTGGGCCGGTGACCGAGGCCGTGCAGTCGACGTTCATCGACGTGGTCCGCGGCAAGGTCGACGCCTACCGCGACTGGCTGCACGTGGTCGAGCTCTGAGCACGTGCTGGAGTCTGGTCCGCGCAGGAGGCCGGCGGTGAGTTCTGCCCCACCCGACCCACGCCTGGTCGATCCGTCCCCGTCGTTGCGCGCACGGCTGGTCCGTCTGGCCTTCGTCGGGACCGTCCAGGCGGTGCGGCGACTCGGGGCCGGCGGGCTGCCCGAGCCGGATGCCCCGGACGAGGAGCTCGTCAGCTACGGACTGCGCATGCGTGCGGCCACGGAGTCGCTGGCGGCCCACGCGCCCGACCCCCGGCACACGCGGATCCTGCCGATCAGCCGGGCGCCGGTGCCCGGCCGGGTGGTGGTGGCCGACGCCGCCAGAACTGCAGCCGTGCGTCCGGTCGGTCGCAGTATCGGGGAGCTCCCCTCCGACGGCGGCGAGGACCCGTTCGCCCGGGTGGACCGCATCGTGCTGCACCTGCACGGCGGGATCTACTGCCTCGGCTCCTCGGCGACCCACCGGGGGCTCGGTGCCCGGCTGTCCGAGCAGGCGCGTGCGGCGGTGCTGCTGCCGGACTACCGCCTCGCGCCCGAGCATCCCTTCCCCGCGGCGCTCGACGACGCGTTGGCCGTCTACCGGTGGCTGCTCGAGGACCGCGCGGTGCCGCCCGAACGCATCGCGGTCACCGGTGACTCCGCCGGCGGCGGGCTTGCGGCGTCGCTGCTGGTACGTGCCCGCGAGCTCGGGCTCCCGCAGCCCGCCTGCTACGTCGGGCTGTCGCCGTGGACCGACCTGGCCGGATCGGGTCCCTCGCTGGTGGAGCTCGCAGACCGTGATCCGTGGCTGCCGGCGGCGCTTGCCGTCCGCGCCGCGAAGGCGTACGCGGGGCAGATGCCGCTGGACGACCCGGCCGTCTCGCCGCTGTATGCGGACCTGACCGGTCTGCCGCCGGTGCTGGTCCACGTCGGTGCCGACGAGATCCTGCTCGACGACGCCGTCCGGTTCGTCGACGCCTGTCGCGCGCACGGCGTGGACGCATCGGTCGGGCGCTTCCCCGGCCTGTGGCACATCTTCCCGATCTTCCCGGGCATCCCGGAGGGTCACCACGCCCTGCGCGAGATCGGCGGGTTCATCCGCCGGCACAGCGTCGACGGTCGCGCACTGCCGGTCGGGGCGGCGGCATGAGCGCGCGGCACCGCAGCGACGGGGCCGAGCTGCGCAGCGTCGACGACGACAACTTCGCCGCCTGGGCAGCCGCGTTCGACCAGACCTTCGGGATCGTCACCACCGACGAGTCGATCGAACGCCGCCGCCGCGTCACTGAGCAGGACCGACTCATCGCCGCGACCGCGCAGAACGGGGAGGTGGTCGGCACCGCCGCCGCCTACTCCTTCGACGTGTCACTGCCGGGCGGGTCGACCGCCGGCTGTGCGGGCATCACCCTGATCAGCGTGCGCGCCGACCACCGCCGCCGCGGCCTGCTGCGACGGATGATGCAGCGGCTGCTCGACGACGCAGCCAGCCACGCCGAGCCGTTCGCGGCGTTGTGGGCGACCGAGTCGCCGATCTACGGCCGGTTCGGGTTCGGGCCCGGCGTACCCACCGTCGACGTCGAGCTGCGTCGCGAGCACGCCGCGCTCCACCTCGACGGCCCGGTCGACGAGGTGGCGCTGGTCGACCTCGACACGGCTGCCGAGCGATTCCCGGCGATCTACGACGCCAACCGGGCGGTGCGGCCGGGCGCGTTGTCCTACGACGAGCGCTGGTGGCGGGGCCGGATCCTCGCCGACCCGGTCCACGTCCGCGACCGCGACGGTCCGCTGCGATGTGCACTTCTGGCCGACCGGGGCTACGCCACCTACCGGGTTGCCACCGACTGGACCGAGGACGGTCCTGCGGGCAGAGCCGCCATCGAGGAGCTCGTCGCGCTCGACCCGGCGGCACACGCCGCGCTGTGGCGGTTCGTAGCCGACACCGACCTGACGGCGACGACCGCAGCCGTGCGTCGCCCCGTCGACGACCCGCTGTTCGCGTTGCTGGTCGATCCGGGGCGGGCACGCATCCGGCA
>SKSM01000058.1 GCA_007122985.1 Nitriliruptoraceae bacterium
CGGCGCGGGGACAGGGTGGTCGGCGTGTCCCCGCGCGCCCGGCCGCCGCCCGGGCTGGCAGGCCGGTCGGCGCCGCCGGACCTTCCGGTGTCGGTCACGCCGCGACCGCCGTCGCCAGGCGCGCCTCGAGCTCGCGGATGTCGTCGGCGAGCGCCCGGATGTACTGGGCGTGCTCCACCTCGACGTAGTGGCGGGTGGAGTCGAGCAACGCCAGCCCGTCGAGCGAGCGCTCGTCCAGCCGACCGCGTGCTGTGCTCAGGAACTCGTCGGCGGCCCCGGGGTCGAGGCACTGGAGCTCGAGGAATCGCGCCAGCAGCACCGTCTGCCAGTGGACCAGGCAGAACTGGCCGGAGTCCGGCTGGATCAACCCGACCACGCTGATGTCGCCGCGGTCGGGGTGGAGCAGGTTGCGGTAGAGCCGGGGTCGGCCGGGTTCGCCCGGGAGGGCGTCGTCCGGCAGGAATGGAAGCCGGATCAGGTAGCCGGTGGCGAACACCACCAGATCGGCGGTGACTCGGGTGCCGTCGGTGAACACCACCTCGTCGCCCTCGAACCGTGCGATGTCGCCAACCGGGGTGACGGCACCGTGGCCGACGTAGTAGAGCAGCTGCTGGTTGACGATCGGGTGGGTCTCGAGGAACCGGTGGTCGGGCGAGGGCAGTCCGAACCGTTCGTGGCGTCCGACGGTCAGGCGTGCGGTCGTCTGGAACAGGGCCTGGGTGATGCGCATTGGCAGGCGCAGCGAGAAGATCAGGTCACTGACCTGGTCGGACGGTCGCCCGAAGGCGTACTTGGGCGCGTACCAGTAGGCGCGCCGGGTCGAGTGGTAGGTGGCCGTGGCACGCTGAGCGGACTCGACCGCTAGGTCGCAGCCGGTGTTGCCGGCGCCGACGACCACCACCCGGCGGCCGTCGAACCGGTCGGCGCGGCGGTGGTCGGCCGCGTGCAGCAGCTCGCCGGTGAACTGCGTCTGCCCGGGATAGCTCGGCCACTTGGGAGACCAGTTGTGACCGTTGGCCACCACCAGGTGGCCGTAGTCTCGCGTCGAGTGGCTGGCGCCGTCGTCGAGGGTGACCCGCCAGCCGGTCGTGGCCAGCGGTCGGCAGGAGACCACCTCGGTGTGCAGCTCCACCCGATCGTCGAGCCCGAAGTGGGCCGCGTAGCGCTCCAGGTAGGCGCGGACCTGGGTGTGGTGCAGGTAGTCCGGGTCGCCGTCCGGCATCGGGAAGTCGGGGAACTGGGTGAACGGCTTGGAGGAGATCATGTGGGTCGAGTCGTAGACCCGGCTGCGGTCGGCGTCGATGTTCCAGTTGCCCCCGATGGCCGCGTCGCGCTCGACCAGATCGACCACGAAGCCACGTTCGCGCAGGTTCTTGGCAGCTGCGAGCCCCGAGCTGCCGGCGCCCACCACCAGCACGCGGTCACGTCGGTTCTCGCTGCCGGACCCGTGAGGACCATGCCCGTGCACTGCGTCCATGCCTGCCGGCTCCCCGGTGGGCGTCAGCTGCCCCGTACGGGTGGCGACGCTAACGGGTTCTACCGGGGCACGCGTCGCTGCCGGTCGTGCGCGGTTTCACCGGCAGGCGGCGAGCTCCGCCGCGCGCGGGTCGTCCTCGTCGTGGTGCCGGTGGGACCGGTCGAACCGCTCGGTGAGCGGGAGTGCCAGGCCGGTGCCGATGGTCGCGGCCGCCAAGAGCACCACGATCGTGATCAGGTGTCCCATCGCCTCGCTCCTCGATCGCTGTTCGTCCGTGGTTCGTCGGTGGGGATGCCGTCAGGCCTCGGGCGGGATTCGTCGCCCGGCGTCGCTCGTCCTGGTCGCCGTGGCCGGACACGCCCGGACGCGCTGTGGCGGATCGGTGTTCCGGCGGTCGTAGACGGCCGCGACGGCGTTCTGTGTGTCCGACTCCCGACGAGCGCGCGAGGTTGTGTCGCCCCGTGCGCGCGTGCGCCCGGCGCTCGGCGTCGGCGCGTGCGCCACGGCCGGCCGGTGGCTGCCGGTCGATAGCATCACGGCCGGGATCCACTGCGAGGTGGGCGTCCCACCGCTCAACTGCCTGCGAGGAGCAACCTGCCATGGCCGTCAGCCACGCCGACGAGCTGGCCGTGCAACGCCAGCGCGTGGCGCAGCTCGAGGCCGACCTCGACATCGCGGGCAAGCGCGACCGGCTCGGTGAGCTCGAGGAGCTCGCGGCCGAGCCGGGCCTGTGGGACGACCCCGACCGCGCGCGGCGGGTCACGACCGAGCTGTCGCGTGTGGAGAACGAGCTCAAGCGCTTCGACCGGCTCGCCAACCGCATCGACGATCTGGAGGTCCTCGAGCAGCTCGCCCAGGAGGAGGACGACGCCGGGTCGGCCGACGAGGTCACCACCGGGCTCAAGGAGCTCTCGGCCGAGCTCGACCGCCTCGAGGTGGTCACCATGCTCAGCGGCGAGCACGACAGCTCGGACGCGATCGTGTCGGTCCACGCGGGTGAGGGCGGCGTCGATGCGATGGACTGGGCCCACATGCTCCAGCGGATGTACCTGCGGTGGGCCGAGTCGCGCGGGTACGAGGCCGAGGTCTACGACCAGTCCTGGGGTGAGGAGGCGGGGCTGAAGTCCACCACCTTCGAGGTCCGCGGCCCGGACGCCTACGGCTGGCTGTCGGTCGAGCACGGGGTCCACCGGCTGGTGCGGATCAGCCCCTTCGACTCCCAGGCGCGGCGCCAGACCTCGTTCGCGCTGGTCGACGTGGTCCCGGTGCTGCCGGAGGTCGAGGAGGACGTCCAGGTCCCCGACGAGGACATCCGCGTCGACGTCTACCGCTCGTCGGGACCGGGCGGCCAGAGCGTCAACACCACCGACTCCGCCGTGCGCATCACCCACCTGCCGACCGGCATCGTGGTCAGCTGTCAGAACGAGAAGTCCCAGCACCAGAACAAGGCCGTCGCACTGCGGGTGCTCAAGGTCAAGCTCGCCGAGCTCGAGCGGCAGAAGCGCGACGACGAGCTCGAGGAGCTGCGCGGCGGGGCGCAGAACGTCGGGTTCGGGTCGCAGATCCGCTCCTACGTCCAGCACCCCTACCAGATGGTGAAGGACCTGCGGTCGGATTACGAGACCGGCAAGGTGACCCAGGTGCTCGACGGCGAGCTGGACGAGCTGATGGAGGCCGAGCTGCGCCGTCGGGTGCGTGAGACCGCCGAGCAGGAGTAGGCGCTGCCGGGGTGTCAGCGTTCGGGCGATCCAACGGCCGGGCGAGGGCGGCGGTTCCGCCGACGCGTGGTCGAACGGCCACTGTTGTGTGCGTGCCGGCTGTGCTGAACGAACTGGCCGGACGGGTACGCTTTCGCGTCGGCCGGAGACGACCTCGGCAGGGTCCAACCCGGCGCCCGGACACGCGTGCCGGACACACCTGTCGGACCCGCCTGTCGGACCCGCCTGCCGGGCCCAATTCCCGGACCGGCTGCCCGGCCCCACGTGCCGGACCCACCCCTCGAATCGGAACGATGCGGACGTGATCAAACTCGAGAACGTCACCAAGACCTACAAGCGCGGGGCCAACGATCAGGTCATCGCGCTCAACGACGTGTCCATCGAGGTCATCAAGGGCGAGTTCGTGTTCGTGGTCGGACCCTCGGGCTCCGGGAAGTCGACCTTCATGAAGATCCTCACGCGTGAGCAGATGGCTGACGAGGGCGACGTCTGGGTGGCGGGCAAGAACCTCGCCAGCATGCGTCGCTGGAAGGTGCCGGTGCTGCGCCGTGAGATCGGCTACGTCTTCCAGGATTTCAAGCTGCTCTCCAACAAGACCGTCTACGAGAACGTTGCCTTCGCCCTGGAGGTGATCGGCAGCAACCGCCGGCAGATCGACAAGCGGGTGCCGGAGGTGCTCGAGCTCGTCGGGCTGACCGAGAAGCAGGGTGCCTACCCGCACGAGCTCTCCGGCGGGCAGCAGCAGCGCGTCTCGGTCGCCCGCGCCTTCGTCAACAACCCGCGGATCCTGCTGTGCGACGAGCCGACGGGCAACCTCGATCCCTCCACCTCGGTGGGCATCATGAAGCTGCTGGACCGGATCAACCGCACCGGGGCGACGGTGGTCATGGCCACCCACGACCAGCACATCGTCGACTCGATGCGACGTCGCGTCATCGAGCTCGACGACGGCTACGTGGTCCGCGACCAGACCCGCGGCGTCTACGGCTACGGCGGCTGACCGGCCGGCGCGCGCCGACCGGCGCGGGCCATGCGAAGCGAGGAGCGTGACGCACGTGCGCTGGCTCTACATCCTGCACGAGGCCTTCATCGGTCTTCGTCGCAACCTGATGATGACCTTCGCGGTGATCCTGTCGGTCACGGTGTCCTTGACGCTGCTCGGCGCGAGCCTGCTGCTCAACGAGCAGGTCGAGCTCGCCACCGACGACTGGGTCGGCCGCGTGGAGGTCTCGATCTTCCTCTGTGACGACCGGACCTGTCCCGCCGTCACCCCGGAGCAGCAGGAGGAGCTGCGCGAGGACCTCCAGGACCACGAGGTCGTCGACGAGGTCTTCTACGAGTCCAAGCAGGAGGCCTACGACCGGTTCACCGAGCTGTTCGCCGACCAGCCGTCACTGGTGGAGTCGATCGACCCCGACACCCTGCCGGCTTCGTTCCGGGTGAGCCTGGTCAACCCCAACCTGTTCAACGTGATCCGCGACCAGTTCGCCGCCTACCCCGGGGTCGACGAGGTGGTGGACCAGCGCGAGGTCCTCAACCAGTTCCTGCGATTCACCAACGTGGTCCGCAACGCCGCGCTGACGGTGGCGGCGATCCAGCTGATCGCCGCCGGGGTGCTGATCGCCAACACCATCCGGGTGGCGGCATTCGCCCGACGTGAGCAGACCTCGGTGATGCGCCTGGTCGGCGCCAGCAACTGGTACATCCGCCTGCCGTTCGTGCTCGAGGGTGTGATCGCCGGGGTGATCGGGGCGCTGGTCTCCTGGGGTCTGCTCTACGGCACCGTGCCGCGGGTGGCCGACAGCCTGGCCCAGGACATCGAGCTGATGCCGTTCATCGGTGCCAGCCAGGTCGTCAGCGTCGGGCCGTGGTTGCTGCTGGCCGGCGGCGGGATCGCGGCGATCTCCTCGATCCTGGCGCTGCGCCGGTTCCTGGACGTCTGAGTCGCGGGCGTTCGCACAGGCCGCGGGCGTGCGCTGGGACCGACAGGTCGGCCGCGAGGCTCAAGCCGCTTCTGCCCCTGGCCGATGGTGTGGTTCAGGTGGCTCACGTGCTTGGTGTTGCTGCTGTAGCATCGACAACTGACGGTGGCCGACGGTGTCGGCACCGTGAGATGGAGTCGGCGACGCGTGCACAGTTGGGGTTCGGCCGGTCGATGGCTGCCACGTACGGTGGCCGCACTTGCACTGATGGCGCTGCTGCCGACGGTGGCGCTCGCGCAGCCCGGTGAGCTCCGTGATGGGCTGGACACGGTCGAGCGCGACCGCACGCAGGCCGAGCGGGATCTCGACGAGGCGCGTGCCCGCGAGGGTGACGCCCGCGAGCGGCTGATCGCCGTCGAGGC
>SKSM01000339.1 GCA_007122985.1 Nitriliruptoraceae bacterium
CCTTGGCCCGCAGGACCGTTTCGGCTGTCCGCCGCGGGGACCGCCCTCCCGAGCGCGGGACAACGGCGGTTGTGCCTATGTCGGTCAGCTGACCGCAAGCGTGCGCGTCGAAGCGGGAGAGCGCGGTCTCGTAACGCGGTCCTTCGGGTGCGGTCTCAGGGGGTCGGCGTTGCAGGCGGAGGCGCGGATCGGAGGGTGACCGCTCCGAGATCCCCGTGGGGCACTCTCCCGGGTCCGATGCCGGAACGTGGGCGGTCGACGCTACGGCGATCGTCTGCGTCGTTGAGCATGTGGGCACGGCGGTGCTGGCCTGTGCAGGGTTGGGTGCGGTCGGGCAGGGTTGATCTCGCCTCTGGGGTCGGTGATGTCGCTTGCGGGAGGGCCCGACGAGCGGGGTGGCGACGGGGGTAGGGTCGGATGCATGGCCGAGTCGGTAACGGTGTCGGAGGCGGTGGCTGCGGGCGACCAGGCGCTCGCCCGTGGCGCCTGGGGCGAGGCACGTTCGTGGTTCGCGGCGGCGTTGGAGCAGTCGGACGACGCGGCTGCGCATGAGGGCCTGAGCTGGACCCACTGGTGGCAGGAGGAGCTTCCGGCCTGCCTCGCGGCGCGGGAGCGCGCCTATCACGGCTATCGGGCTGCGGGTGATCGGCGCGGGGCTGCCCGCATGGCACAGTGGATCGGCGACGACCACCTGTGGTATGCGGGTTCGCCCGCGCTGGCCGACGGGTGGTTCGCTCGCGCGCGGCGCCTGCTCGACGGGCTCGACGAGTGCCCCGAGCACGGCTGGCAGGCGGTGTTCGACGCTTACGTAGCGCTGGGGGTCGCGGACCTGGAGGCGGCGCTGCGGCTGGTGGGCGAGGCCCAGCGGATCGGTCGGTCCCAGGGGGCGATCGGTCTGCAGATGTTCGGCATCGCCCTGGACGGGGTCGTGCTGCTGCAGCAAGGCGAGATCGCGGCGGCGCTGCGCAACCTGGAGGAGGCGGCGACGGCCGCGCTTGCCGGTGAGTTCGAGCAGCTCGTACCGGCGGCCTGGGCGTGCTGCCTGTTGCTGTCGGCCTGTGAGGAGCTGCGCGACGAGGAGCGTGGGGCGCAGTGGTGTCAGCAGGTCACCGCGTTCAGTGAGCGCATCGGTGCCCGGTTCGTGGTCGGCAACTGTCGTTCGCATCAGGGGTGGATCCTCACGCGCTGTGGCCGGTGGCCCGAAGCGGAGGGGGAGCTCGTGACTGCCGCGGAGCGGCTCGGTGATGGTCCGCTGATGTGGCATCGGGACGTGCTTGCCCGGCTCGGTGACCTGCGACGCCGCCAGGGCCGCCCGATGGAGGCGCGGCGTGCGTTCGAGCAGGCGGGTGAGCAGTGGCTGGCGCAGGCTGGCCGGGCGGCGCTGCACCTCGATGCCGGCGACGCGGCCGGTGCGGTCGAACTGGCCGAGCGGTCACTGCGTCAGCTGCCCCGGGCCAGCCCAAAGCGTGTCGAGGCGCTCGAGGTCGGCGTGCGAGGCCGGCTCGAGCTGGGCGACCGGGATGAGGCCGCAGATCACCTCGATGAGCTGTGCGAGCTCGCGACGACGGTCGGTACGAGCTCGCTGCAGGCAACGAGACGGTTGTGCGAGGCGAGGTTGGCGGCCGCTGATGGTGACGGGGAGTCCGCGGCCCGACACTACGCGGATGCGCTCGCCTCCTTCGAACGGGCCGGCACGCCACTGGAGGCCGCGTTGACGCGCCTCGAGCTCGCGCAGGCGCTCGCAGCGACCTCCCGCGCGCAGATCGCCCTCGCCGAGGCGCGTCAGGCACACGCGGCGCTGGTTGAACTGGGGGCCGGACCCGATGCCGACCGGGCCGCGGAACTGATCACTGAGCTGGCTGGCGAGGACAGCACACCAGCGCCGTGCCCGCTGACCCCTCGGCAGATCGAGGTCCTGCAGCTGGCGGCTGAGGGGCTGACCGAGCAGCAGATCGCGCAGCGTCTGGTGCTCAGCGAGCACACCGTTCACCGCCACCTGGCCAACATCTACACGCGGTTGGGCTGCTCCTCGCGATCGGCCGCGGTCGCGCAGGCAGCTCACCTCGAGTTGTTGTAGCCCGCCGTGGCCCGATCGGGCCATGACCGGCATCCGGCGAAGTTGGCCCGCTCAGGCGAAGCCGCCGGGCGGCTGCTCAGTCGACACTCGTGTCGTTCCCGTCAAGGAAGGATGCTGCGATGCAGCAGCTGATCGATGTGAAGGATGCCGCGCGCTCCGTGTGGGCGCTGGGTGACTACGACGCGATGCTCCGCGCCGAGGGGCTGTACGCCGTGGGTGAGGAGTTGGTCCGCCGACTCGATGTCGCCGCGGGCGAGCGGGTGCTCGATGTGGCCTGCGGGACGGGCAACGCGGCGATCCCCGCCGCCGCGGTGGGTGCCCAGGTGACCGGGGTCGATCTCACCCCACGGATGCTCGAGGTCGCCCGCCGCCGCGCCGAGGATGCCGGCGTCACGGTCGACTGGGTCGAGGGCGACGCCGAGGCACTCCCGGTGCCCGACGGCCACGCCGACGTCGTGCTCTCAACCTTCGGGTGCATGTTCGCCCCGCGCCATGAGGTCGTCGCCGACGAACTGGTCCGAGTGCTCGCCGCCGACGGTCGTCTCGGGATCAGCGCCTGGACCCCTGACAGTGTGTTCGGCGAGTTCTTCCGCATCGTCGCCGGGTATCTCCCCGAGGACCCGGAGTTCGTCGACCCGCCACTGGCCTGGGGCGATGAGGCTCGCGTCCGTGAGCTGTTCGAAGGCACCGGGCTCAACCTGGCCTTCGAACACGCCACCTTCGACATCGTCCACCCGTCGGTCGATGCGGCCGTCGCCTGTTACACGGACAACCTCGGCCCCGTGACCCAGGCGCGCGAGCTCGCGATGGCCGAGGGCCGCTGGCCCGACCTGCACGCAGAGCTCACCGACCTGTTCGCCCGCCAGGTGAACGCCAACGGCCGGGTGGTCATCCCCGCCGAGTTCCTCCTGACTGCCGGGCAGCACGCCTGAGTCGCACGCACCCGGTGCCCGTCGGTGGCCACCGGCGCCGACGCCGACCCGCCCAGCGATACACGAATGTGAGAGGAGAACTCATGACACACCCGAACAACGACCTGCTGCAGCGCTACTACGAAGCCTTCCAGCGCGGAGACCTCGACACCATGGCCGCCTGTTTCCACCACGACGTCGCGTTCCACGAACCCGGTCGGCACCCGCTATCCGGCACGCACGAGGGCCCCAGCGCCGTCATCGACCTGTTCAAGGCCCTCGTCGAGCGAACCGGCGGCACCCTACGCCTCGACCAGATCGGCGCGCTCGTCGCGAACGCAGACACGGGCGCCGCAAAGATCCACCTCACCGCCCGCTCCGCTGAGGGCCCCGTGGCGATCGAGGCTCTGGAGCTCTACACGTTCCGCGACGGGCTGATCAGCGACATCCGTGCCTACCTCCACGACCAGTACGAATGGGACGCACTGCTGTCGTGAGCCGCCTGAAGAACTTCCCCACGAGGACGCGTCGCGTCCCGACACGCACGGCCCTCATCGAACGGGCTCGTTGTGGCCAGCTGGCGGCGCGTCCGCAGATCAGCAGGCCCGCTCACTACCACGACGATGTTGGCTCGCCCGGCAGTCACCTGGGTCGACCATCCGCAACTCTCCGGCCCAGCGCCGGGAATAACCGCCTCATGGTTATCCCAAGTTTGGGATGGCGGTCCTCGCGAAGGACCGCTATCGACCCAGCGTTTGGACCGGTCAGAAACGCCGGTAATGACACCCTGGAGGGACACCATCACCGTGACTCGTCCAGGGCTTTTGCGGCTGCTTCGCACGATGCGATAGCGACTCTTCTCGGTTCCCGTGAGCCGTCTGTCGGTGGCTCACTGGCTAGACATCCCGCGTCGCCGGGTCCGACCTACAGGTCTATTGCGGCAAGTCAGCCAGGGATGCTCACCCGTCGATCGCGAGCACTGCGAGCTCCACGGTGTCGTGGCCGTCGTCGCCGGCGCAGCCCAACGAACAGTCCCGACGGGGCTCCTATCCGGCGGGGGAGCAGGTCGTGATGAACCGCTCGAGGGGCGGCCAGTAGCGGTCCGGGCTGTCGAGCCAGGGGAAGTGTCCCGCGTCGTCGAGGATCTCGAGGTTGCAAGGTGCTGCGGACAGCCCGTCGGCGATCTCACGTGCTGCGGCGACCGGGGTGACGGGGTCGAGCGTTCCGACGGTGATCAGCGTCGGCAGCTCGATGCGGTGGAGTTCCGCCACCACATCGAAGCCCGCCAGCCGGGGCGTTGCCGCCTGCAGATCGGGGTTCGGGATCACCCGGGCGTAGGTGTTGTCGTCGGGCCGGTGGGGCCCGAAGGCGTCGAGCACGCGCCGGTTCTCCTCGCTGGTGGTCGTGTCCCCACTGAAGATCCGGGCCGCGGTGTCGGCCAGTTCGTCGCCGTACCGGGTCCGGAACCCGTCCACGATGCGGGACACGTCGTGACGAGCGGCGGTGACCTGGAGCAGCAGCCCACCGGCGTGGCCGGGATGGCGCAGCGCGAAAAGCAGGGCGACGTACCCGCCCATCGAGTGGCCGAACAGCAGTGGTTGCGCGATCCCGATCCGATCGAAGAAGAACGCGAGGTCATCGGCACAGCGTTCCAGGCTCCAGGTGGCCGCGTCACCGTGATCGGAGCGACCGTGGCCGGGGAGATCGACGTACACGACTTGCGCCCGGTCAGCGAGCCGGTCGAGGTACGGGCGCAGGTAGGAGTGGTCGTACCCGGCGGGTCCGCCATGGATTGCTACGAGTGTCGGTCGGGCCTGTAGCTGTGGTCCATTGGCCACGAGCGACGAGCCGACGACGTCGAACCACAACCGGGCACCGTTCACCTCGATCCGCATCCCCACAACCTCTCACGCCGTCGTTTCACCGGGCCGGTGTCGATGAGCGCAGCAGGAGCCAGATAAGGGTGACACTCGTCAGCAGAACCAGCCCGGGGACCAGCAATGCGGCGATCAGCATGCGAACGTCTCTCACCGTCGAACCTCCTCGTGCGGGTCAACACCGCGCGTTGTCGCGTCGGCGTACGTCGCCGGCGGGGAACCGGCGCGGAGCGCTGCCCGGCGACCGCCGCGCAGTACCCGTGCCGCGGTACCCGGCCGTAGAAGCGATGGCGGCGGATCGACCAGCGCCATCACCCGCGCGAAGGCCACCGCGAGCGCGGGATCCGTGGCAGCCGCAGCGTGGAGCCGCGCCATGTACGCGCCCATAAGGCGCACCTTCGCCGTACGTGCCCCCGCCACCTCGGGGATCGCGAGGTCACCGCCGACGACCATGTCCCACGGGGCGTTGACGATCCGTGAGACCCGTCGGAACCATCGGCGTGTCTCGGCCTTCCCCTCCCGTCCGGCATGGTCTCGTAGCGCCACTGCCTGGAGCGCCGCCACCGTCATCCCCTGGCCGTAGATCGGGTTCAGGCTGCACACGGCATCGCCGATCGGTAGCAGGCCGTCGGGGAACCGACGCAGCCGCTCGTAGCGACGTCGCACGCTCGC
>SKSM01000047.1 GCA_007122985.1 Nitriliruptoraceae bacterium
CCGGTCGGGGCGGGTCGGCACGGGGCGGCGCCCGGACGCGTCGCGCCTGAGCTCACCCGGGACGGGCCCGGGAACGGGGGAGGGGGCGCGAGCCGCCTGCGTCCGGGTCCGGCGCCCGGTGCGTCGATCCGTCCGCGCCCCGTTCGCGCCCCGGACGCCCGTCGGGCGGGTCAGACGATCGACAGGTCGCAGCGCTCCACGAACCTGCGCAGCGCCACGCGCCCCGCGAGCGAGTTGCCGGCGGTGTCCAACGGCGGCGACCAGACGCACACGCCCAGGTGGCGGGGAACCAGCGAGATGATGCCCCCGGCGACACCGCTCTTGCACGGCAATCCGACCTGGAAGGCGAACTCGCCGGCGGCGTCGTAGGTGCCGCAGGTGAACATGATCGCCGCCACCCGTTTGCTGTGCGCGGGCGAGAGGATCCGCTTGCCGGTGTCGGGCTCGACGCCGTCATTGGCCAGGAAGCGGGTGGTGCGTGCAAGCTGGCGCGTCGTCATCGAGATGGCACACGCGCGGGTGTAGGCGTCGACGACCTCGTCGCTGGGATGGCGGAGGTTTCCGAAGGACGCCATGAGGTTGGCCATCGCCCGATTGCGGTGCGCCGCGCCCTGTTCGGAGTCGAGCACCTGCTTGTCGACCTCGACCGGCTCACCGGTCAGCGTCTCGAGCAGTTCCAGGGTCGAGTGCAGCGAGTCCTCGCAGTGGTCGAGCAGGACGTCGTCGACGATCAGGGCGCCGGCGTTGATCATCGGGTTGCGCGGGATGCCCGACTCGTGCTCGAGCTGGACCAGGGAGTTGAACGGGTCTCCGGACGGCTCGCGGCCCACCCGGGACCACAGCTCGTCGGCCACCCCTTCGGCCGCATCCGCCTTCTGCATCGCCAGCACCAGCGAGAACACCTTCGAGATGCTCTGGATGGGAAACGGCTCGTCGACTTCGCCGACGGTGTGCTCGGTCCCGTCGAGCTCGACGGCCGCCATGCCGAATCGGCCGGGGTCGGACTCGGCCAGCACCGGGATGTAGTCGGCGACGTGACCGTCGACGGCGTAGGGACGTGCGTAGTCGGCGACGTCGTGCAGCACCTGGTCGAGGTCGGGGAGGACGGCTTCTGGTACGGGCACCGGCTGCGCTCCTGTCGCTGATCCACGCACCGTACGCCCTGCCATCGGCGGACGGCGGTGGCCGTCCGGAGGTTGAATGCACGGTAGCTCTAGAAAATACGGAGAAGACCGTGTTATAGTCGACGCATGACCACGGACACCGCTCTCGACACGTCCGACGCGCGGATCCACCGTGCGCTGGCCAGCCCCGCGCGCGCCCGGCTCCTCGAGCTGCTCGAGCAGCGGACCCACGACGTGGCCGAGCTCGCCGATCACCTCGACCTGCACGTCAACACCGTTCGCGGGCACCTCAAGGTGCTCGAGGACGCGAGGCTGATCCGCTCGTCGCCCGAGCAGCGCCACGGGCCCGGACGGCCGCGCCTGACCTATACGGCGGTCGAGCCGTCGACGCCCCGCACCGACCCGGGGTACCGGCTGCTGGCCGAGATGTTCGTCGGCTTCGTCGGACGTGAGCTGGACGAGCCGGAACGTCGTGCCCGACAGCTCGGGTCGGCCTGGGGTCGCTACCTGGTCGACACCCCGCCGCCGTCTGCCGACATCGACAGCGACGCGGCGATCCAGCAGGTCGTCGAGCTGCTCGAACGGCTCGGCTTCGACCCGAGCCTGCAGACCGAGGCGGACGGTCGCGTCTGCGTGCGCCTGCGTCGCTGTCCGTTCCTCGAGGTCGCCCGGGAGCACCCCGACGTGGTGTGCTCGGTGCACCTCGGCCTGATGCGTGGTGCGTTCGAGGGCCTGGGGGCGGACGTCGAGGTGTCCGACCTCATACCGTTCAGCGATGCCGCGAGCTGCATCGGTCACCTGGAGGCGCGGGAGTGAGCGGCGGGGACACCGCTGCCCCGACGACGCCTGGGACCCAGCGTCTGGAGGGCCACCGCGCCACGACGCTCGGAGCGTCGCCGTTCACCCGCAACGCGCCCGCGATCGGTGTCGCGATCACCTTCGGGGTGCTGAGCCTGATCTGGCTGGTGGCCGGCGACGCGCTGGTCGGCGGCCGGTGGCTGGTCACCCACCTGTTCACCCTGGGCGTGCTGTCGGTGCTGATCTGGTCGTTCTCGCGCAACTTCGCCGCCCGTTTCACCGGTGCCGGCGACCTGCCGGAGCGTCTGGTCACCACGTGGGCGTTGACCCTGCTGCTCGGCGTGTCCGTCACGGTGATGATCGGCGGCCGCGCCCTGGGCGCTCACTGGCCGCTGGTCATCGGCACGGCCGGGGTGATGCTGGTGGTCGGCGCCAACGTGCTGACGCTGCGTCGGCTGCGGCACCGTGCCCGCAACGAGCGCTTCGTGTGGGTCGTGCGGCGCTACGAGGACGCCCACGTGGTGTTCCTGGTCGCCGCCGGACTCGGTGGGTCGATCGGTGCGGGATGGGTGCCGGGTGAGCTGTTCATCGCGGTCCGTGACGCCCACATCCACCTCAACGTCCTCGGCTGGGCCGGGGTGACGGTGCTGACCACCCTGGTGGTGTTCGGCCCGGCCATGCTGCGGGTGCGCATCGAGCAGGGCGCCGAGCAGCGGGCCTCCGCGGCGCTGCAGCGGGCGGTGTTCGGCCTGGGCGCCGCCGCGCTCGGCCTGGTGCTCAGCGGCATCGGGTTGACCATCGGCGACGGTGCCGAGGGCCCCGCCCGGCTGCTGTTCGTGCTGGGCATGGCGGCCTACGTCCAGGCGGTGTTCGTCGTCGCGCTGCCGCTGCTGCGGGCGATCCGCGACCATGACCGCTCACCGCTGCGCTGGAGCATCGCCGCGTCGATCATCTGGCTGCCCGTTGCGGTGGTGGTCGACACCGTCCTGCTCGTGCTGGGCCGACCGGGGTGGTCGGTGGGTCTGGCGGTCGCGCTCCTGGTCGGGGTCCTCGCACAGCTGATCCTCACGGTCCTGCTGCACGTGGCGCCGCTGCTGCGTGGTCGTGACTTCGCGGCACGGGACCTGATCATCGCCCGCACCGAGCAGTTGCCGCGGACCCGCGCGGTGGTGCTCAACCTCGGCGTCGTCGTGGTCCTGCTCGCAGAGCTACTGCCCGGGCTTCCGGACGTGGTCGTTCGGCAGACGGCCCGTGCGGGGTGGTCGCTGGTGGTCGTCGCGGTCGTCGTCCACCTGGCCATCATCCTCTGGCCGGTCGGCCGCGCCGATCCAAGCGAGGTCCGCTCGGCCGCGGCGAACCGGTACCGCGGCGGGAGCTGAGCCCGTCCCGCGGGCAGGGGCGTCGCACGGCGACGCCCCTGCCCGCGGGTGAGGACGGCGACGGGTCGGTCGCTCTACCCTCGACCGGACGCGACATGCCGGCGAGGAGGCACCGGTTGGCAGCTGAGCATCCTGGCACCCATGCCGTCCATCCTGGTCACGGCGACGTCGACGCCGCGGTCGCGCTGCTCGAGGAGACCTCGCGCACCCTCGGCCGTGCCGGCGACACGCTCGCCGAGGCTGTGTCGGCCTACCGGGCAGCGCAGTTGGCACCGGGGAGCACGCAGGCGGGGCGCGAGGAGCGCTTCGAGGCCGTCGTCGCGGCGCTGTACCGGCTGATGCTCCAACGCGAGTGCGCCGGCGCGCGCACCGGCAACCTGGATGCGATCGCACGCGCCTACGACGTCCCGGCGGCGGCCCTGGCACGGATCTGACCCGGCGACACCACCGGCCGGCCGGGCCGCGCCGGTGCACGGGCGCGTTGCTCAGCCTCGGGTGACGGTGACGTCGACGGCACCTGCGTCGACCTGCACGGGGCCCGATTGTTTGGCGCGGTAGAGCGCACGGTCCGCGCGGTCGACCAGCAGCTCGGCCGACTCGTAGCCGTTCCACTGGGCGATGCCCGCCGAGCAGCCGACCCCCTCGGGGGTCTGCTCGATCAGCCGATGCACGGTACGTCGGGCCTCGTCGAGGTCGTTGCCGACCATCACCAGCAGGAACTCGTCGCCGCCGACCCGCGCCAGGGTGTCGGTGTCGCGGGTCAGCGCGCCCCACCGCACGGCGGCCTGCTGCAGGACCCGGTCGCCCGCGAGGTGCCCGGCAGCGTCGTTGAACGCCTTGAAGCCGTCGAGGTCGAGGGCCGCGACGCAGACCGTGTGTGCTGGCTCACGGGCCGCCACGGCCAGCGACTGTCGCAGCGCACGGTCGAACACCTGCCGGTTGCCGAGGCCGGTCAGCACGTCGGTCTCGGCCTGCTCGGAGAGGCGACCGACCAGCCGGTGGACGATCAGGGCGGCGGTGATCTGCGTGCCGAGCGTGACCAGCACCGCGGGAAGCTCGGTGAGCAACGTGCCGAGCCAGGTCAGTGCCGCGACGTGGGCGAGGGTGCAGCCCGCGAGGTGCACGACGATGGCACGGCGAGCGAGGAACAGCCCCGCGTACAGGGCGGTCCACACGTACAGCAGCGCGTAGGTGGCCGTGCCGCTGCCACCGCCGGCGAGCGCCTGCCCGAGCGCGATGAACAGGTAGCTGACGACCAGGACCACGTTGGTCAGGCGCACGGTCACGTGGTCGCACAGCACGTACAGCGCCGCGGCGACCGCCAGCGCTACCCCCACCACGCCGAGGACCATGGCCTCGTGGGTGACCTGCCATCCGGGCAGCACGAGGCCGAGCAGCGCCAGGCCGGCACCAGCCGCGAAGAACACCGCCAGGGCGCGGGCACGTGCCCGTCGGCCGCGCGGGGCGGTCGGATCGGTGCCTGCGAGCCGGTGTGGCACGGCGGTCCCAGCGGATGCGGTCGAGAGGGGCTTGCTGCCCGGTTATCGACCACTGCGGCCTTCGAGCACAGCCGGCGTGCGTTGGTGCAGGCGTGCACGTCGAGGTGGCCGCCTCGCTACGGTCGGTTCGGCCCACGACGGTGACGCCGTCGGCCACCCGCACCGGAAAGGACCTGCGTGGCTGCAGCGAGCGAGGCTCGGTCCGGCGGTGACGTGCCGCTGCTGGACTCGATCGCCGAGCGTGTCCGCGCAGAGGTCGAGGTGACGCGGTCGCGCTTCATCGCGACGCTCGCCCCGGCCACGGACCGCGCCGCCGTCGACGACGTCGTCGCAGAGGTCCGCGCGCAGTTCCACGACGCCCGCCACCACTGCGTCGCGTTCGTGCTCGGCCCCGACGGGCGGATCACGCGCTCCAACGACGACGGTGAACCGGCCGGTACCGCCGGGGCCCCGATGCTCGCCGTGCTCAGTGGTGCGGGGCTGACCGACGTCGTCGCGGTGGTCAGCCGCTACTTCGGCGGGACCCTGCTCGGCGCTGGTGGCCTGGTGCGTGCCTACGGGCAGGCGGTCACCGCGGCCGTGGACCAGGCCCGTCGTGTCCGGCGCCGTCGCGTGCAGGTGGTCGCCGTGCGCACCGACCACGCGACCGCCGGCCGACTCGAGCACCGCCTGCGGGCGTGGGCGCCGGCCCACCACGCGTCGGTCGCCGCCGCGCACTACGACGCC
>SKSM01000038.1 GCA_007122985.1 Nitriliruptoraceae bacterium
GGTGGGTGTGCATGCCCGAGCCGTTGTCGCCGAAGATGGGCTTGGGCATGAACGTCACGGTCTTGCCGGCCGCCCAGGCGGTGTTCTTGATGACGTACTTGAACGTCATCAACTTGTCGGCGATCGTCGCGATCGAATCGAATCGGATGTCGATCTCACCCTGGCCCGGCGCGCCGACCTCGTGGTGCTGCACCTCGACCGGGATGCCGAACGCCTCGAGTTGGGCGGTCATCTCCGAGCGCAGGTCCTGGTAGTGGTCCATCGGGGGCACCGGGAAGTAGCCCTGCTTGGTGCGCGGCTTGTAGCCGAGGTTGCCGTGTCCGTCGTCGTCTGCCCCGCTCGTCCAGGGTCCTTCCACCGAGTCGATGGCGTAGAAGGAGTGGTGGGGCTGGCCCTGGAAGCGGATCGAGTCGAAGATGAAGAACTCGGCCTCCGGCCCCATGAACACCGTGTCGGCGATGCCGGTCGACTGCAGGTAGGCCGTCGCCTTGCGCACGATGTGGCGGGGGTCGCGCGAGTAGGCCTCGCCCGTGATGGCATCGTGGACGTGGCAGTAGACCATCAGGGTCTTGCGGTCGCGGAAACGGTCCTCCTGTGCGGTCGACAGATCCGGGATCAGCAGCATGTCGGATTCCTGGATGCCCTGGAACCCCCGGACCGACGAGCCGTCGAAGTACAGCCCGTCGGTGAAGACCGCCTCCGACACCGCCGAGACGGGGACCGAGAAGTGCTGCACCAGCCCGGGCAGATCGACGAATCTCAGGTCGAGGAACTCATAGCCCTCCGACTCGAGGCGTGCGACGACGTCCGCTGCTGTCGGTGACGAGGTGTCCAACGTCCGGCTCCTTGTGCTCGTTCGCTGCCACGGGCGGGCGCCCAGGCAGATCCAGCGGGTCGGACGCTACGAAGCGACGATGGCGCGAGATTTTCCGGTCGGTTACGGGCGTGTTACGCGGCGGCTGCGCCGGCTCAGACAAGTAGCCTGCGCCGACGTCGGACCGCCGTTCGGATAGCACGACCTCACCGGCCCGCCCCGCGATCAGGAGCTCGTTCATGGCCTCGACGACCATCACTGTGCCTGTCCTCGCAACGGAGGGGGAGTCCGACTCGGCCGTCGGAACTGCTTCGCAGGGGCTGGCCGACCTGATCAACCGCGTGGTTCCAGAGCCCTTCGAGTTCGTGGTGGACAACCTGGTCTCGCCCGGGCTGGCGATCGTGCTGATCCTGGTGATCGCCGTCGTTCTCAGCGCGCTGGCCACGCGCGGTATCAATCGGCTCGTCACACGGATGAAGACCGAAGCGTCCCCGACGTCGCGGCTCCGCGATCGACTCTCCGGGGACAGTGGCGACCCTGCGGTCGACGACCTGCGTCGGGCGCAACGGGCCGATGCCCTGGGAGCGGTCGGAAAGAGCGTGGTCAAGGTGGCGATCTGGGCCACGGCGGCAATCATGGTGCTCGGTCAGGTGGGTATCAACCTCGGACCGCTGATCGCCGGCGCCGGCATCGTCGGCATCGCGATCGGATTCGGTGCACAGGAACTGGTCAAGGACTTCCTGTCGGGGATCTTCATGCTCATCGAGGACCAGTACGGCGTCGGTGACGTGATCGATGTCAGCGGTGCGGTCGGCGTGGTGGAGGGGATCTCGCTGCGATCGACCCGTATCCGCGCGCTGGACGGAACCCTCTGGCACGTACCCAACGGTGAGATCCGCCAGGTCGGCAACATGAGCCACGAGTTCGCCCGGGCGATGCTGGACGTCAGCGTCGCCTACGGCACGGACATCGACGCCGCCGCCGACCTGATCGAGCGGGTCGCCATCGCGATGTCGGAGGAGGAGGAGTACCGGGAGGTGTTCCTCGACCAGCCGGAGATCCTCGGGGTCCAGGCACTGGGCAACGACGCGGTCGACATCCGCCTGCTGATCAAGACCCAGCCGGCCCAGCAGTGGGGTGTGACCCGGGAACTGCGGCGGCGGGTCAAGAACGCCTTCGATGTGGCGGGGGTGGAGATCCCGTTCCCACAGCAGACGGTCTGGCTGCGCACCGAGCAGGCGGCCGCGCTCGGCGGCGCTGATGCCGAGCCGTTCCGGCTGCCCGCCCTGGACGAGGAGGCGAAGCAGCGTGCCGTCGAGGCGTCCAGCTACGGCGATCGCGGCCGCAGTGACGAGCTCGCCGACATGATCCCAGACGCGTCCGAATCAGGCGAGTTCGAGTCCGACGAGGAGTGATCGCGCCCGGGTCGGAGCCACCGGTTCGATCAGCCGGGTCCGCACCGCCCGCGGCGGTTCGAGAGCAACCACCCGTTTGGGGGATGGACCGCCCTGCCACGACGGCGTAGCGTCAGCGTCGTCAGGAGGGTGGGCGGTGGCGATGGCTGGGGTGGATCGGATCGAACGCACGCGTCTCGGGGTGGCACGGTGGTGCGAGCAGGCCGCCAGCCCCGGCGAGCTGCTCGAGGGTGTCGCACAGCGGCTGCGTCCGGCGCTCGCCCAGGATGCCGGGGCCTGGCTGGTCACCGATCCGGACACGGTGCTGTTCACCGACGGGTACGTCGAAGGCTTCGCCGAGGAGACCTGTCACCCCTGGTTCCACCACGAGCTGCAGGTACCGGACGTCGCGTCCTTCGCTGAGCTCGCACGGTCGCGCGAGCCGGTGGCGGTGCTCTCGCGGGTGGCCGACGGCGACGTGACGAGCTCTGCCCGGTGGCGTGAGGTGTTGCAGCCCTCAGGATTCGGGCGCGAGGTCCGCGTGGTCTTCCGCGACGGGGCGACGACCTGGGGGGTGGCCAGCGTCCACCGCAGCACCGAGGCGTCCGACTTCTCACGCGAGGACGCGCTGCTGCTGGCATCGCTGTCATCGGTCGTGGCGCGGGGCCTGCGGCGGCTGGTCGTGCGCCAGCAGCTGGTGTCGACCGATCTCGACGGGCCCGGCCTGCTGCTGGTCGGTCCCGACCGGATCGCGCGGCCGGTGACTCCGACCGGGGAGCGGTGGCTCGCGGCGCTCGGTATGCCGAACGGCTCGCTGCGCCACCCGTGGCTGCTCACCCTCGGTGAGCTGACCACGAGCGGGCCGGGAAGCCGGCGTCGGGTCCGCGTCCGCGCCGAGGACGGACGTTGGGTGACGCTCCACGCCGAGCGGATGGACGACCAGGAGAGCCTGTTCGCCGTGATCGTCGAACCGAGCCGACCATCCGACATCGCGGGTCTGGTCGCCCTGGCCTACGGCCTGTCGGCCCGCGAGCAGGAACTCGTACAGGCCCTGGCCCGTGGCGAGAGCACCGATGCGATGGCCGACCGGCTGTGCATCTCCGTCCACACGGTCAGACACCACCTCAAGTCGATCTTCGACAAGACCGGCGTCGGCAGCCGCAGCGAGCTGCTCGCGCGGCTGTTCAACGACCACTACGCAGGACAGTTCGGCAGCCGGGTCGTCACCCACCACTGAGTCGGCCGTCACCTGGCCCCTGTCGTTGCCCGGCATCGGGTCGGACGGCTCGACCCTTGACCGCCCATGCCTGGACCACCCATGCCTGGACCACCCATGTCCCGAGGAGTTCTGAGATGTCGCGGCCCACAGACCGGGTCGCACCGACAAGGAACGGAGCAATACATGCGACGACGATTCACCCTGGTACTGCTCATCATCGCGGCGCTGAGCCTGTCGGCCGTGCCCGTCCAGGCCCGGCCCGGCGACCACGCCGACACCAACCGGCTGCTCGCCCAGGTCCGCCAGGCCACGGCCGCCTACCACGACGTCGAGGTGGCACGCGACGCGGGCTACGGCCTGGTGCCCGGGAGCGGCTGTGTGCCGAACATGGGCTACCACTACGCCCGCGGGGTCGCAGCGAGCGCCGACGACCTCGACCCGCTCGACCCGGAGATCCTCGTCTACGCGCCGCGGCCCAACGGCTCACTGCGGCTGGTGGCTGTGGAGTACGCATCGTGGCAGCCAGCCGAGCTGTTCGGTGAGACCTTCGCCGACCCGGCGCCTCCGCAGACAGAGGGGCCGCCGTTCTACACCCTCCACGCCTGGGTGTGGCAGGGCAACCCGCTCGGCACCTTCAGCCCGTACAACCCCAACATCTCCTGCGACTGACGTCGGTGCCCCGTGGGCCGTGCTGCCAGCGCAGCGCGGCCCACGGCATGGCGCCGGCCGCAGCGCTCAGCAGGGTCCGCCGCCGGGCTGGCCGGGGGACGGCTCCCACGCCTTCGCGTCGATCGCCTGCTGGCCGGCGTGGTAGCTCGAACGCACCATCGGGCCGGACTCGACGTGGCTGAAGCCGAGCTCCACCTCGCCGTACTCCCGGAACCGCTCGAAGGTCTCTGGGGTGACGTAGCGGTCGAGGTGCAGGTGCTCGGCCGACGGCTGCAGGTACTGGCCGATGGTGAGGTTGTCGACGCCTGCGGTCTTCAGGTCGCGCAGGCACTCGAGGACCTCGTCGTCGGTCTCGCCCATCCCGACGATGAGGTTGGACTTGACCGCGGTCGTGGCGGGGAACCGTGCCCTTGCGAGTGCGAGGAACTCGAGCCCGCGGTCGTAGTCGAAGGCGGGGCGGATCAGTGGGAAGAGCCGGCGGGTGGTCTCCAGGTTGAAGGCGAACACGTCCGGCTCGGCCGAGACCACCTGTTCGAGCGCGAGCCGACCCTTGGCCGGAGCCTGGCCGTAGCCGAAGTCGCTCGGCAGTACCTCGATGCCGACCTGCGGGGTGCGGCCGCGGATCTGGCGGATCGTCTCCGCGACGAGCCAGGCGCCGCCGTCGTCGAGGTCGTCGCGCGCGACCATGGTCACCACCGCGAAGCGCAGGCCCAGGTGCTCGACGGCCTCGGCGACGCGGGCTGGTTCGTCGGTGTCGTAGCCCTTCGGCTTGCCGGTCTTGATCTGGCAGAAGCCGCACCGTCGGGTGCAGTCCTCACCTCCGATGAGGAACGTCGCCTCGCGCATCTCCCAGCACTCGTAGATGTTGGGGCAGGCGGCCTGGGCGCAGACGGTGTTGAGCTCGAGGCCGTCCATCAGCTTGGTGACGTCGGTGAAGTTGTCGCCGAAGCTGGCCTTGACCTTGAGCCAGTCCGGCTTGCGCCCCGCGGGGAGCGAGGTGTCCACCGAGCGGCGCATCACCCCGGCGCGCTGTGCACGGTCGCGGGTCATCCCGTTCGGCAGCACCGACAGGGTGCGCGCGCCCTCGGGAATCACGGGATCGCTCACGAAACGGGCCTTCGATCGAGGTGCTCGAGCTCGTCGAGCGTGGCCGCTGTCAGCGTAGCGCCGAACACCTCACCGACGGCCCGGGTGACGTGGTCGCCGACCTCGTCGATGGTCGTGTCGACGCCGAGCGACGCCAGTGAACAGACCTCACGGTCGCTGATGCCGCACGGCACGATCCCGGCGAAGTCGTCGAGGTCGGTCGTGACGTTCAAGGCGAACCCGTGCGAGGTCACGCCCTTCGAGGCCACCCGCACACCGATCGCCGCGACCTTCGCCTCGTCGACCCACACGCCCGTGAAGCCCTCGA
>SKSM01000336.1 GCA_007122985.1 Nitriliruptoraceae bacterium
ACCGCTCATCCACGACACCCGTTGAGCACAGCTCACCTGGGGAGCTCGCACCGACACGGAAGCTGACCCGAAGGCCAAGACTTGACGCAACCGTGACGGATTCGCCGGTCCAAGCCCTCTAGAGCTCGGTGACGCGACGCCCCGTGTTCGTATCGTGAGAGCTACGAGATCGACGGAGGCGAGTCCTCGGGGTGGGCTCAGCGTCCTTGGCCGGCGGGTGAGAACGGCTCGCTGAGTTTGCCGAGGAGACCTCGTGAGCAGTAGCGAATTGCCGGCGGCCAGCGCGGACCCTCGCAAGAGCGGTGGTTCTGGCCGCATGACTCGACGTCGAGGTGGTCCACAACTCACATCGTCCAGCCGTCGCTTGGCGTCAAGCCCTCGGAGCTGTTTGGCCAAGCGAGAGGACGTCGCTTTGCTCGGTACGCGGATCTCGCGCAAGACGCTGCTCGCTGTTGGGGCTCGTGTCCGTGCGCGACGGCACCTGGTCTACAGACCGGCGTGCGTGTGCCGCTCGGTGGGACGAGATGGAGCCGACGCGCGTTCGCGAGCCCTAGCTCATCTCGATCGCTCAATCGTCGATGATGCGCAGGACCACCCAGCCCCCTGCCCAGCCGTCGGTCTCTTCGACCTCCACCCGGTCCCCCGAATCAATCGCCGGCCAGGAGCTGGCATCGGCTGAGACGTCCTCGCCGCTGTCGAGGCGGACTGTGACGACGACCTCGGGAGTGTCGTCCGTCAGGGGCCCCGAGTACACGTCGGTGATCTTGCCTTCTCGAACCGCGGGCGCTTCGGCGTCCTCAACGGCGGGCGCTGCGGCGTCGTCACCGCCATTGCCGCCGCAGCCAGCCGCACCGACAACCAGCCCAGCGGCCATGGCGGCGACCGCCAGGATCAGTAGCTTCGAACTCATACGAATCATGGCGCCTCTCCCACTAGAGCACCGGCCCATAGCTCCTCGGTTTGCCCGCGTTCCTGCGAGCGCCCAGTCTCGTGTCATGAATCACCCGCCCACCCATGACGTTTCGCCGCCTCTGCTGCACCGCTATCTGGGCACAGCCCGGGATCGCCAGTGGCTCACACGCGAGATAGGCGGCCAGGGCTGGTCTCGCGAATCATCTCCTACCGCAAGTGGAAGCCTCCCCCCCATCCCGACCGGACGCCAGAGGCCAACGACCCGACTCCGTCGCGACCCGGGAGCAACCGGTAGGCAGGTCTCACGTCCGGAGCTCACCACCTCACAGCCGCCGCATCGAGAAGAAGCCGGCTCCGGCGATACATCGCCCGTCCACCACTTGGTGTCGCCCGATCCCGAGCGGTTGTTACGCGCGCTTCGAGCAGGCTCGGGCCGACGAGCCACACGCGCGCCATCAGGGGACTCGCGCGCGGGTCGCGGCTGCTCCGGTGATCGTCGGCGCCGACGGACGGTTATGGGCGGACAGGTGCTTCTGCGGAACCATCCGGACCCGCCCGCAGCGGGGACTCGCGCGCGGGTACGGGACGCCACCGTCCGTCAGCGGGATCCGCCGCAACTTCGAGCGGTTGCCGCTCCGGCGGAGGCGCCCGCGGAGGGGACTAGCGGGCGGCTTGGATGAGGGTTGACCGCTGGGGCAGGAGTCGCCGTCGTCGCTGCTGCTCTAGCGCGATCTGCCGGCGGATGTTGTCGGCTTCGGTCGCGTCCCGCCTCCAGTCGCGGTGGGCTCGAGCAGCGCGTTCGAGGCGCTCGACCTGCAGGCGGGCGCGCTTGGTCGTTGTGGTGCTGTCGTGCTCGGTCTCGGTGGTCGAGTAGCGGCTTGCGGCGGAGAGGGAGTGTCGAACCTGTTTGAGCTCGGCGGGGTCGAATGCCGGCGGGTTGTTCATGATGGCTTGCTGGCGGGCATCGAGGTCGGCGAGGTGCTGGTCATCGAGCTGGTGGAGGCGACGGGCGAGGTAACGGTCGGCCTGGAATTGGGCATGCACCCAGGCGGCGCGCGCGTCGGGGCGTGACGCCGGAGGGCGGGCTCCGAGCATTGTGGTGTGGTTGGGGAGCTCGTAGCGCTCGCGGTAGGCGGTGACCGCGGTGGCCGCGGTCAGCCAGGCCGACTCGTCGGCTGGGTCGGCTGGTCGCGGGCCAAGTTCTGGTGCCCAGGGGAGGGGTTGGGTGGTGGCGGCGAGGGCGGCACGCAGGTCGCGCCAACGTTGCCGGATCAGCTCGCCGGCCTGCCGAGCGACCTCGATGGCTGGCCCGTCGGTGGGCGGCAGGGATGCGAGTGGTCCTCGTGGCCGGGGGGCTGGGGTGGAGCTGAGGATGTCGAGCCGCCAGTGCAGCACGGCGGCGGTCGAGTGTGCATCGTCGATGGGCCGCATTCGGATGGCCTCCTCGATGAGAGCATCCACGTCGTGGCCGGCCAGAGCCGCCTCGCGGATGCGACTGATCAGCGCGGGCCACTCCGGATCGTTGAAGGCAGCGGCCATGCCGCGTGCGGTCAGCGTGTGGTTGAGCCACTCGTCGGTGGCGGTACGCGCGGCGTCCTCGAAGATTGCTCCCAGTCGCGCGAGAGAGGAGGTGTCGCGGATCGAGTCGTCGATGACCTGGTGGGCGGACAACCGGTCGACGTCCCGCCGCTCAAGCGCCCGAGACAGGATCTCCTCGGGTGCAGGCAGGTCGTCGCGGTCGCGGATGGTGTCGCGGTCAGAGTCGACGATGACCCACAGGTGGTTGCCGTCCCGTCCGCGGGTGGCGGCCACATAGAGCTGTTCATGGGAGGTGTCGGCGGTGATCGCCGCGTGACAGACGTCGACGGTCATGCCCTGAGCTCGGTGGGTAGTGGTGGCGTAGGCGAGGTGGGCGTGGTCGGCGAGGTAGTTGCCGGGCAGGGTGATAGTGGACCCGTCGGAATGTCGGCGGGCGTCGCAGGCACCGTCGCGATAGACCCCGATGAGGGTCCAGACGTCGCCGTTGACCACGAACCCGCGGGTGGAGGTGCGCAGCCGTCGGTCGTTGTGGCGGGTGACGATGTGGTCGCCCACAGAGGCGACGTTGTCCCTAAGCCGCACGGTCGGCCCGTCGCTTGCAACCCCCGCTTCGAGAAGGGCGTGACGGGCGCGTTCGGAGAGGACGGCGGCCTGATCGTTGGTGGTCACGATCATCAGCACACTGCGCCGGTCGTCTCCGCCATCAAGGGCGTCGGTGCGCCAGGCGTCGAACAGTTCTGCCTCGATGTCGGAGGTAGCTCCGCCGTGGATACGCCCTCGCATCGCGTACTCGGCCAGAGCAGCCGGATCGCGCCGGCGAAGTTGCAGGCTGGCGTGGGCTTCCCATGGTTCGTTGAACCGGCGGATCTCGTGCAGCGGTGCGGCGCCCTGCCGGTCAGCGAGCAGGTCGAACGCGCCGCCGATGTGGATCGCAGCCAGCTGGGCGGGGTCGCCGACCAACAGGACCCTCCCACTTGCCTGGCGGGCCTGGGTGACTATGTCGACGAGCTGACGAGTGGAGATCATCGAGGCCTCATCGACCAGCACGAGCGCACCCTGTGGGAGCTGCCACCGGCCACGACCGGTTTCGTACAGCCACTTGGCGGTGTTCTCCGCCCGCACTTGCGCCTCGCTCGCGAGTACCTCGGCGGCGGACTGGGAGACGGTCAGACCCAGCACGTCCCGGCCGGTCTGCTGCCATGCCGCCACCACGGCGCGCAGGGTGCGAGTCTTGCCGGCACCGGCCGGACCGACCAGCAGCCCGATCCGCCGGTCGGCACCGAGCAGCTCACGGACAGCCGCGGCCTGGTCATCCCCGAGGTGGTGCTCGACGATGGACGCCCCGATGACGTCGCCATCCGGGCCTGGCCCCGACGGTTCGGTCGCGACGTCAAGCAGCCACGCTTCCTGGTCGAGTGTGGTTCTCAGCGCCCAGCGGTGGCGGTCGGGCTGTCCGTAGACGCTGGTGCCATCGATTCGCTGGAGCTCCTGCGGCGTCTGGATGACCTCGGGTGCGGTCACCCCGATCAGCTCCGGTTGACGGATCATGGTCGCGACGAGCGCCTCGGCCTGCTGCTCGAGGCCAGCCGGGGTGAGGTCGCCGGGTGAGAGGATGTCGAGTGCCGCACGGATCAGGTCGTGCCGAGTGAAGGTCGCTCGTCCGGTCTCCGCGAGCTGTTCCAGCACCTGCTCCACCACCTCGGCATCGCTCAGGGCAGGCGTCTGTCGGCGATCCGCGTGCCCGACCACCTTGCGGGGAAGCTGGGCGAGGCTGCGACCCCGGCGGCGGGCGGTGGCCTCCCACTGCCCCAACGCCTCATGTGGCTTCACGTTGCGCTTGGGCTGGCGCGTGCCTGCCCACGCGGTCTGCGCCATCGCCGACACCACCGCAGGCGGAGCGTCGACGCCGTACTTGTCCCGGTAGGCAGCCGCAAGATCGGCGACCGCAGCGCTGATCGCACGCCGGCGGGACGAGAACACCTCGATCAGCTCGTCGTCCACCCCGTCGAGTTCGCGCAGCCCGTCCGGCCGGTCCCGCCAGCCGACGCCAAGCCGGCGGGTCAGCTCGGCCTCAACGGTGCGGTTGTAGAGCGCGCCGGCACCGGTGCGCGCCGAGAGCAGCGCGCGGCCGTCCAGTGCCCGCCACTTGCCGTCCACGCTGGTCTGGGCGCGGTTGAGGATGAGGCAGTGGGTGTGCAGGTGCATGTCGCCGTCGCGGGAGGTCCACTCGTTCATCCGGGCCACCAGCAGCCCGGACGTGTCCAGCACCCGCACTCCCTGCGCGCCAGCGCGGACGTAGGCGGCATGCTCCTGCAGGTACCCGAGCCCGGCCTCGACGGCGGCCAGGTGCGCGGCCCACACCTGAGTCTGGATGTCCCGATCGCCAGCGGCCCATAGCAGCGACACGCTCTTGGGCGGCGAGAAGGTGCAGTCCCACGCGGCGACCGAGGCGTGCCCGCCGCGCCGGCGGATCTCGTGCTTGGCCATCCACCGCTGGTACGGGTCGGTGATGTCGGCCGCGGCACGCAACGCGTCGGCCTTGGCCGCGTCCACCTCCTCGGGGAGACGGAACTTGCGACCCAGGTAGCCGCCGCCGGGATGAACGGCCTTGGCGTACAGCGGCACGAACTGGGCGCGCTGCACCTCGCCTGCCAGCTCCAGCACGTCGGCGCCGCCGCCCCACCACGACGCCGCCGGCGCCGACAGCCGCGACGCATCGTCGCCGTCCCGATCGTCCGTCAGGTAGTAGTCGGCCATGCCGTGGCGGGTCTGGTTGAGGTAGTAGTCCACCGCGCCGCGACCAGCGTGGATGCGCTTGACGGTCAGCATCGCCGGCCGCCTCGGCCCGTCATACTTGGACAGTGCATTGGTGCGTCCCTATGCCGTGGTCGCACAGGGAGTTGTCTCGGGCGACCGGAGATTGTGACATCGCCCTCGGATTGTGCGCCTGGCGTACGCGGCTGTGTGCCGGGG
>SKSM01000290.1 GCA_007122985.1 Nitriliruptoraceae bacterium
GATGTCGGCAACCAGCAGCAGCCGCCCGAGATCGTGGCGGGCGAGCACCAGCTGGCCGAGCATCCCGTCGGTGCCGTTGATCAGCGCGAGCCCCTCCTTGGCGGCGAGCTCGACCGGGGCGAGTCCGGCGGCGTCCAGCGCCTGCGCGGCGGGGCGCAGCTGACCGGCGGCGTCGCGGACCTCGCCCTCGCCGATCAGCGCCAGCGCGACGGCCGACAGCGGTGCCAGGTCACCGGAGCAGCCGAGGCTGCCGTGCTCGGGCACCACGGGGGTGATCCCGGCATCGAGCAGCCCGGCCAGGGTGTGCGCGACGACCGGACGGACCCCGGTGTGGCCCGAGACCAGCGTGCGCAGCCGCAGCAGCATCATCGCGCGCACGGTCTCGACCTCGACCTCCGCGCCGGAGCCGGCCGCGTGCGAGCGCACCAGCGAGCGCTGGAGCTGGGCGCGCTGGTCGGCCGGGATGTGCCGGGTGGCCAGCGCCCCGAACCCGGTCGACACGCCGTAGACCGGCTCGTCGGAGGCGGCGAGCGTCTCGACGGCGTCACGGGCGGTGCGCAGCCGGTCCAGGGCAGCGTCCCCGAGGCGCACCGACCTGCCGTGCCGTGCGACCGCGACGATCTGGTCTGCGCTCAGGGGGGCGGGGGTGACGGTGATCGCGGTCATCTCGACACTCCAGCAACCGACGGCGGATCGAGCCGGGGGCGGTGGTACATCGCTGTCTCACCAACGAGACGCACGGTCCTCCCGGCGGGGTTGAGGTCACCCATCGATGAACGTCCCCCGTTCGGTGGCGAGGTCCTCGAGCAGCTCGAGCTGCTCCTGGCTGTCGCGTCCGAGCGCGTCCGCGATGCCGTCCACCAGGATGGACGCCAGCACCGTCGGCGCGGCGTGGGAGTCGAACACCAGCCGGGTCCCGACCGGGACGGCGAACACGACGTCGGCGAGGTCCGCCCCGGGTGCCAGTGGGTCGTCGGTGATCATGATGACCTTGAGGCCGCGTTGGTGGGCGAGCGTCACGAGCTCGGTCGTCTCCGCGGCGTACCGCGGCAGGTTGACACACAGCAGCGCCTGTGCGCCGGCGTGGGCGGCCAGCGCGACCAGTTCTGCGCCCCTGCTGCCGCCCTGATCGATGGACCGCACGTCCGGATGGAAGCGCGCGAGCCGGTAGGTGACGTGCTGCCCGAGTGGCGCGGAGATCCGCAGCGCCACGACCGGGAGGGGAGACGACGCGGCGAGCAGCTCGATCGCGCGCGCCAGCGGCTCTGGATCGTCGAGCATGCGTTGGAGGGACTCGAGGTGGTCGATCGCGGCCTTGACGGCCGGCTGGAGCCCGGTGATCGGCTGCTGGTCGTCGTAGAGCTGGCGGCGCAGCTCATCACGCAGCTCGACGAATCCGTTGAACCCGAGGGCGACCGCGACCCGGCTGATCGTCGCCTGGCTGACACCCGCCCGCTCGGCCAGGGCCGTGCTGGTCAGAAAGGCCACCTCCTCCGGGTTGGCGAGGATGTGGCGCACCGCCCGCCGCTGTGTCGGTGGGAGACGACGGCCGTTCACGCGCGCGCCCAGGTGGCCGGCATCGGTGGCCACCAGCTCGGTGTCGGGTTCCTGGCTCATCGACGACCCCCGTTCGTGTCCGCCGGCTGCACCGGGTGGCGACTCGAGCGAGCCGCGCGCAGGATAGAAGTATTCCAATCGGCGTCCGCTGTGACGCATCCTATTCACATTCGCGTCGCCATGTGCTTACATCCACCGGGCCAGCGCACGACCGCGGCCAGCGGAGAAGCCGTGACCGAGCAAGCGACGCGCCCCACCGCCGGGCGAAGGGCTGCCTGATGCTGGGCAGGCTGCTGGGTGGGCGCATGCTCCAGTACGTCATGCTGATCGTGGTCATACTGGTGCTGAACTTCATGCTGCCGCGGGCCATGCCCGGCACGCCGCTCGCGTTCCTCGCCGGCGAGGATGTCGGGCTGATGACCACCGAGCAGCGCGAGGAGGTCATGGCCCAGCACGGGCTCGACCGGCCCCTGCCACATCAGTTCGCCCGCTACATGGGCAACCTGCTCCAGGGCGACTTCGGGTACTCGTTCCAGCAGCGTCGTCCGATCACCGACATCCTGATGGAGCGCCTGCCGTGGACGCTGCTGCTCGCGGGCGCGAACCTGGTGCTGACCACCATCATCGGCGTCCTGGTCGGAGCGGTTGCCGCATGGAGACGCGGCGGCCGGGCGGACGCAGGTCTGCTCGCAACGTTCGTGTTCATGGCGGCGATGCCGTCGTTCTGGATCGGCATGATCCTGGTGGCCGTGTTCGCCGCCCAACTGGGCTGGTTCCCGGTCTACGGCGCCTACAGCACCTACGCCGGCCTGACCGGCTGGGAGCGCATCGTCGACATCGGGCGACATCTGGTGCTGCCGCTCACCTCGCTGGTGTTCATCAGCGTCAGCAGCGTCTTCTTCACGATGCGCTACTCGATGCTGAGCGTGCTCCGGGAGGACTACATCTCCATGGCGCGTGCCAAGGGGGTCCCGGAGCGGCTGGTCAAGTACCGGCACGCGATGCGCAACGCGCTCTTGCCGGTACTGACGATCTTCATGCTCAATCTCGGCTTCATCTTCAGTGGCGCCGTGGTGATCGAGACCGTCTTCGCCTACCCCGGTATCGGGCGGTTGCTGTTCCAGGCGGTGCTGACCCGCGACTACCCGGTCCTGCAGGCGACGTTCCTGCTGATCACCATGACCGTCATCATCGCCAACATCGTGGCGGACCTGCTCTACCCGCTGTTCGATCCGCGCGTGCGAGTGAGGTGACAGCGATGCCCAAGGAGAACAGCCGCGTCGCTGAGTACTGGGAGCTGTTGCGCGCGAATCGGATCGCCGTGGTCGGGCTCGGGCTGCTCGTGTTCTTCGCACTGCTCGCGATCGTCGCACCGTTCATCGTGCCGTTCGATCCGGACGAGCTGGTCGGGGCACCGTTCCAGCGGCCGAGCAGCGTCCACCTGCTGGGCACCAACGACGTCGGGCAGGACATCTTCAGCGAGCTGCTGGTCGGAGCGCGGGTGTCGCTGCTGATCGGACTGCTCGCGGCCATGGTGTCGATCGGGGTGGGCTGCGTCGTCGGGCTGGTCGCTGGCTACTTCGGTGGACGCATCGACTCCGCGCTGATGCGCCTGGTCGACATGGTGCTCGTCATCCCGTTCCTGCCCCTGATGATCCTGCTGGCCGCGTACCTCGGCCCCAGCTTCTGGAACCTCATCCTGGTCATCGGCCTGCTGACCTGGGCGCAGCCTGCCCGGATCATTCGCTCTCAGGTGCTGTCGATCAAGACCCGCGGCTTCGTCGAGGCGGGCAGGGCGATCGGGACCCCGGTGGCGGTGATCCTGCGCCAGCACGTCCTGCCCGGTGTGATACCGCTGGCGTTGTCTCAGTTCGTGATCGCCGCCAGCCAGTCGATCCTCATCGAGGCGTCACTGAGCTTTCTCGGTCTGGGCGACCCGGTCACCAAGAGCTGGGGGACGATCCTCTTCTACGCCCAGGCCCGAGGAGCGTTCCTCACCGATGCCTGGCTGTGGTGGGTCGTCCCGCCCGGCCTGCTGATCACCCTGGTGGTTGCCGGGTTCGCCTTCTCCGGTCTCGCCCTCGAGGAAGTCGCCGACCCCAAGCTGAGGAGCCGATGACCGCCGCGTTGCAGGTCCGAAACCTCTCGGCCGAGTACTCGACCTCGACCGGGGTCGTGCGCGCCGTCCACGATGTCAGCTTCGAACTGCGTCGTGGGGAGACGCTCGGTCTGATCGGGGAGTCGGGGTGCGGCAAGACCACGATCGGCCAGGCGCTGCTCAACAACCTGGAGGCACCCGGCCGCATCGCCGGGGGACAGGTGATGCTCGGCGACATCGACCTGCTCAGCCTGTCGGGCAAGGCGCTGCGCCGGACCCGTTGGGACCGCATCGCAATGGTCCCGCAGAGCGCGATGCACGCACTGAATCCGGTCTACCGGGTCGGCGACCAGATCGCGGAGGCGATCGAGCTGCACACCTCGGCGACGCACCAGGCGGCCCTGGCGCGCGCGAGGGAGTTGCTGGACATGGTCGGCGTCGATCCCGGCAGGGCGCGGGACTATCCGCACCAGTTCTCCGGGGGCATGCGCCAGCGCGTGGCGATCGCCATGGCGCTCAGCTGTGAGCCGGAGGTGTTGATCTGCGACGAGGCGACGACCGGCCTCGACGTGCTGACCGAGGCCCAGGTGATCGGGGCGCTGCGCGACATGCAGCGTGCGTTCGAGCTGTCGATCATCATGATCAGCCATGACCTGCACATGATCGGCCGCGTCAGCGATCGGATCGCGATCATGTACGCCGGGCGGCTCGTCGAGGTCGCTCCGGCCGAAGACGTGCGGACCGACCCCCGGCATCCCTACACACAGGGCCTGCTGTCGGCTGTGCCCGCGCTCACGGCGGAGCCGCAGCACCTCGAGCCGATCCCCGGGCTCGTGCCCGACCTTCGACACCTGCCGCCGGGATGTCGCTTCGCGCCCAGATGCCCCTTTGCCATCGACGAGTGCGATCACGACATCCCGCCGTTGATCGAGACCGTCCCCGGCGCGCAGGGTGACAGACGCCTGGTCGCCTGCATCCGTGACGGGGACCTGGTCGGGAAGCAGTCCGCATGAGCGAGCCCCTGGCGACCATCTCTGAGCTGGAGAAGACCTTTGCGGGTCGCAGGTCCTTCCTGCGCCGCTCCGGCGCTGGTGTCCACGCCGTGCGCGGCGTGAGTCTGGACATCTACAAGGGCGAGGTGCTCGGACTGATCGGCGAGTCCGGTTCCGGCAAGACCACCACCGGCCGGCTGCTGCTCAACCTGGAGCGATCCAGCGGCGGACAGATCCTGCTCGGCGAGGAGGACATCGCCGCCGCTCGCGGGGCCAGGTTGCACGCGTTGCGGCGGCGCATCCAGATCGTCTTCCAGGACCCCTACGACGCGCTCAACCCCGGCATGCGCGTCATCGACATACTCCTGGAGCCGTTGCGCGCACATGAGCCCGACATGCCGCCGACCGAGAAGCTGGACCTCGCCGAGCGGATGTTGGAGCTGATCGACCTGCGTCCACCGAAGGACTTCGTCCGCCGCTACCCGCACGAGCTCTCCGGTGGTCAGCGGCAGCGGGTCGCGATCGCCCGGGCCCTGATGGTGCAGCCCGACCTGCTCGTCGCGGACGAGCCGACCTCGATGCTGGATGTCTCGGTACGCAGTGGGATCCTCAACGTGCTCCTGCGCCTGCGCGCGGAGCTCGGCCTCACGATGCTGTTCATCACCCACGACCTGGCCACGGCGAGCTACATGTGTGACCGGGTCGCGGTGATGTATCAGGGTGAGATCGTGGAGATCGGGCCGACCCGACAGATCATCGAACGGC
>SKSM01000056.1 GCA_007122985.1 Nitriliruptoraceae bacterium
CCGGCGCGGCGGGCCCGGGCGCCGTCGGGCCGTCCGCAGCGGTGTCGGCCAGCTCCGCGACAAGCAGCCAGACCAGGACCACGAGCAGCACCACGACCCCGGCCGCCCCCGTGAGCACGACGGCCAGTCGTCGCATGCGGTGCTCCCGGTCGTGGCTCGCCCGCCGTCCTGGCACGCACCGGTGACGCTACTGCGCCGCGGCGGGTCACCGCCCGGAGGGAACCACCGTCACGGGCAGCCGTGCGTGCTTGACCAACGAGCTCGCGACGCTGCCGAGCAGCAGCTTGCCGACCGGTCCGAGCCCGCGTGAGCCGACCACCAGCAGGTCGGCGCCCCGCTGCCCGGCAAGATCGAGCAGCGCCGTCCTGGCGTCTCCGTCGACCACGGCGACCTGGTGCTCGATCCCGGACTCGCGCAACGGCTCGGTCCACTCCCAGATCCGCTTGCGGTGCTCGTCGAGCCCCGTGTGCGGCTCTTCGTGGTCGGCCTGCACCAGGTCGCTCGGCGACACCGCGCTGGCCACGGTCAGCTCGGCACCGATCGCCCGTGCCAGCTCGCCGGCGAAGGCCAGGGCACGCGCGGCGCCCCTCGAGCCGTCGATCCCGACCAGGACGTGCGCGACGCCGTCGTCGGGCACGGCCGGCTCGTGGCGCACGATGGTCACCGGGCACGGTGCGTGCTCGACGAGCTGGCGGCTCACCGAGCCGAGCAGCATCCCCTCGAACCCACCGAGCCCGCGCGAGCCGACCACCACCATGCGCGCGCCCTCACGCACCGCGTGCAGGAGCGCCCCCGCAGCCGGGCCACGCCGGAATTCGAGCGTGACGCTGTCGGCACGGTCACCGAGGGCCTCGTGGAGCAGCTCCCGGGCCTGCTCACCGAGCCGCCGCTCCACCTCCTCGGGGTTGGGCAGGTCCGCCCGACCGATCGGCAGGATCGTCGCGGCGGGGTACTGCCACGCCCAGATCGCCCGCACCGACCAGCCCGAACCCCCCGCGACCTGCGCCGCCCAGCGCGTCGCCGCCGTCGCCGTCGGCGACCCGTCGAGTCCGACCACCACGCGGTCCATCACGGCTCCTCCCGATCGGCTGCCCGGCTGGTCCTCGCGCGGGCCTCGTCGGTCTGCGCATCGTCCGCGTCCGCTGCGGCTGCGCCCCCGCGGGCCGAGCGTGCACCACCGCGTGAACCGCAGCCAGGGACCGACGGCCCGAAGCGGGGGCCGCTCGTCCCGATACCGGACAGCCAGCCGCCGGCGCCGGCCCCCTCGGCCCCGTGTGCTCAGCGCACGCCTCCCCGGCAACCGACCTACGACCCACCTAGTTTGCGGGCGGCGGACGGTCAGTGTCCGAGCGCGGTCACCGACCCACCGTCCGAGGGAGATTCGGGGGGCGTCGACGGCCCGCCAGGCTCCGACGCAAGCGCCTGCACCGGCACCGCGCCGATCCGCCGGACACAGTTGCGGAGCGGCGCGGGGTGACAGGCGAACCGACTGAGGGAGACGCTCGATGCTCAACACACGCCACCTGCGGTTCGCGGTGGTCGCGATCGTCCTCGGGATGATCACGGCCGCCTGCGGCGCGGACGAGACCACCGACGACGATGCTGACCCCGTCGACACCGACGTCGAGGACACCGACGACGTCGACGACACCGACGACGAGCCCGAGGAGGAGGACACCGCCGACGGTGGTGACCTGATCGTCGGCACCACCGATGCGCCGACGGCCCTCGACCCGGCGGTCGTCTACGACACCAACTCCTCACAGGCACTGTTCAACGTCGGCGAGACCCTGGTCGGCTTCCCACCGGGCGAGACGGAGGTCGCCCCGTTCCTGGCCGCCGACCTGCCGGAGATCAGCGACGACGGGCTGACCTACACCTTCGAGCTGCGCGACGACGTGGTCTTCTCCAACGGCAAGGAGATGACCAGTGAGGACGTGAAGTTCTCGCTCGAGCGCGCCATCAACATGGAGCACCCCCAGGGGGCCGGCTTCCTGCTCGCAGGGATCGAGGAGATCGAGACCCCGGACGAGCTGACGGTCGAAATCACCCTCTCCGAGCCCAACATCACCTTCCTGTCACGCCTGGCGTACACGGTGGGAACGATCCTGCCCAGTGACGGCCACTACCCCGCACCGGACGGTCCCGTCTCGGAGACCGGTGAGGACCCGGACGACTTCCGGCAGGAGGAGTTCGTGGGCACCGGCCGCTACCTCGTCGAGGACTTCCGTGAGGGCGAGTCGATGACCCTGGTCGCCAACCCCGACTACCACGGTGAGGCGCCGGTCAACGATCGTGTGCTCGTGCAGTTCTTCGACACCTCGAGCCAGCTGCGGCTCGCGCTCGAGGGCGGCGAGATCGACGTCGCCTTCCGTGACCTCGCACCGGACGAGCAGGCGGACCTCGCCGCGACCGAGGGCATCCAGGTCGTCCAGGGTGAGGGCGCTGCGATCCGCTACGTCGTGCTCAACCCGACGGTCGAGCCGTTCGACGACCCGGACGTGCGACGGGCATTCGCGGCCGCGATGGACCGTGAACGCCTCATCGAGAACGTCTTCCAGGGATTCGGCGAGCCATTGCACTCGATGATCGCGTCCGGGTTCGCACAGTACGAGCCGCTGTTCGAGCAGTACGACGACGCCGAGCCCTCCGACTTCATCGACGAGCCCGTCGAGGTGACCCTGTGGCACGAGACCGGTGACCACTACGGCCCGACGGAGCCGTCGATGGCCGAGGAGATCCGCCGGATGCTCGACGAGTCCGGGATGTTCGAGGTCCAGACCAACACCAGCGAGTGGGCCCAGTTCGTCGAGGAGGCGTTCCCCGTCAGCGAGGACACCTACCCGGCGTTCCTGCTCGGCTGGTACCCGAGCTACTTCGACGCCGACTACTACATCGAGCCGTTCTACGGCAGCGGCGGCTTCCTCGGGCTCCCGGGCAGCGACGAGATGGACGACCTCATCGCCGCCCAGCAGCAGGTCGACGACCCCGACTCCGCGGAGCGGGCGGAGATCTTCGCCGAGATCCAGGAGATCGCCGTCGACGAGGCACCGCTGATCCCCCTGCTCGAGGAGACCCCGGTGGTCTTCGCCCGCGAGGGCGTCGAGGGGCTCGAGCAGACCATGGACGTGATGCAGATCTTCCGTTACTGGTTGGTGTCAGCGGACGGCTGAGCTGACCGGACGGTCCACGTCCGATCCGGGGGCGGGAGCAGCGCTTCCGCCCCCGGACACGAGCGCCACAGGAGGATCGACCGGTGGGCAGCAGCTCCATGCGTCGCTACCTGATCACGCGGGTCGCGATGACGGTGCCGATGCTGCTGATCCTGCTGACCGTCGTCTTCCTGCTGCTCCGGGTCGCGCCGGGTGACCCCATCGCCGCGACCGTCGGCGACCGCATCAGCTCCGAGGAGCTCGACGCGCGCCGTGAGGCCGCCGGGCTCAACGACCCGATGATCGTGCAGTACGGCCGCTACCTGCTCGGCGCGGTCACCGGCGACTTCGGCAACCCCGTCACCGACCGGCGCAGCACCGTGCAGGTGATCGCCGACACCTTCCCCGCCACCTTCGAGCTGACGGCGGTCGCGATGCTCGTCGCCGTCGGCTTCGGGGTCACCATCGGCGCGGTCGCCGGCCGGCTGCGCGACACACCGTTCGACGTCGGCGGACGGCTGTTCGGCATCGTCTCCTACGCCGCGCCGGTGTTCTGGGTCGCCCTGATCGCACAGTTGTTCCTCAGTGTGCGCTTCGGATGGTTCCCGACCGGCGGCCGTGCCACCGGCTTCGACGCACCGACCGGAGTGACCGGCTTCTACGTGCTCGACTCCCTGCTGACCCGGGACCTCTCCGCGCTGTGGACCTCGATCCACCACCTGATGCTGCCCGGGCTCACGCTTGGGTTGGTGTTCGGTGGCATCTTCGTCCGCTTCGTGCGGGTCAACATGCTCCAGACCCTGCGATCCGACTACGTCGAGGCCGCGCACGCGCGTGGGGTCAGCGAGCGCCTCGTCGTCTACCGCCATGCCTTCAAGAACGCCCTCGTGCCGGTCGTGACCGTCGTCGGACTGCAGTTCGCGCTGCTGCTCGGCGGCTCGATCCTCACCGAGCGCGTGTTCTCCTGGCCGGGGCTCGGCAACGCACTGCTGTCGTTCCTCGGCGCCCGCGACTACGTCGGCGTCCAGGGGATCATCACCTTCTACGCGATCGTCGTCGTGGTCATCTCGCTGCTCATCGACGTCGCCAACGCCCTCATCGATCCGAGGATCCGGCATTGAGCGCCCGCGTCCGGTTCGCCCGCGCCGCCGCACCGTTCCGCGACGCCACGCGGACCGCCAAGGTCCTGATCGTGGTCGGGGTGCTGATCACGCTGGGCTTTGTGTTCCTGGCCACGATCGGGCCGTCGATCACGCCGTACGAGGCGACCCAGTACCAGCTGGACCCCGACGACCCGGGGACGGGGCAGCTGCCGCGGCTCGAGGAGCCGAGCGCCGAGCACTGGATGGGCACCAACCGCGACAGCTTCGACGTCCTCGCCCGGGTCGTCGGCGGTGCCCGGGTCGCGATGACCGTGGTGCTGGTCTCCACGCTGCTGGCACTGGTGATCGGTGTGCCCCTGGGGCTGCTGTCCGGCTACCGCGGCGGCCGGCTCGACCGGGTGCTCGTGACGACCATGGACGCGATCTACACCTTCCCGCCCCTGCTGCTGGCGATCGTGGTCGCGTTCCTGCTGGCCGAGGTGTTCACGCCGGGCGTGGCGAGTGCTGCCGCGGCCGTCGGGATCGTCTACATCCCCCAGTACTTCCGGGTGGTGCGCAACCACACCCTGAGCGTCAAGCAGGAGCCGTTCGTCGAAGGCGCCCGCTCGCTCGGCGCCAAGGAGCGCACCGTCATCACCCGCTACGTGTTCTTCAACGTGGTGCAGAGCGTTCCGGTCATCTTCACGCTCAACGCCGCCGACGCGGTCCTGACGCTCGCCTCGCTGGGGTTCCTCGGCTACGGCGTGCCCCCACCGGCCCCCGAGTGGGGATTCGACATCCAGCAGGCCACCCAGGACATCACCTCCGGGGTGTGGTGGACGGCGCTGTGGCCGGGGATGGCCATCATCCTGCTGGTCACGGGACTGACGCTGGTCGGCGAGGGGCTCAACGACGTGATCAACCCCCTGCTGCGCGCCCGCGGGATGGCGGGAACGCGGCTGCAGGACACCCGCGTCGGCGGAGCCGCCGAGGCCGCCCGTGCGGCACCGCCCATCCGGCGCGATGACGAGCCCGCGCCGTCGGATCACCCACCGGACGACGCCGAACCACCGCCGGGAGCCACCTCCCGGCACGGCCGACCCGGGCAACCTGACGCCACCACCGGCCACGACCCGCACACCACCTCGGCGTCCCCAGCCG
>SKSM01000013.1 GCA_007122985.1 Nitriliruptoraceae bacterium
AGTAGGGGTGGAAGTCGTTGATCCACACCGTGCCGAAGCGCAAGGCGCCTGACACCCGCTCGGCCCGGGCGAGATCACGGGTGAACACGCCCGCGGCGAGCCCGGTGTCGGTGTCGTTGGCACGGGCGAGCGCGTCCGCCTCGTCGGTGAACGGCTCCACGGTGAGCACCGGGCCGAACACCTCCTCGCGCACGATGCGCATCCCCGGGTGGCAGTCGGTGAGGATCGTCGGCAGGTAGAAGTAGCCGTCGGCGAGCGCCGGGTCAGCCGGCCGCTGACCGCCGCAGCGCAGTGTCGCGCCCTCCTCGAGGGCGCCCGCGACGTGGGCCTCGACCTTGGCCCGGTGCTCGGTGGAGATCAGCGGGCCAGACTCGGTCGCGGGGTCGCGGCCGTCGCCGAGCCGGATGCGCTGCGCCCGCTCGACAAGCGCATCGACGAGCTCGTCGTGGATGGAGGCCTCGACCAGCAGACGCGCTCCGGCGGAGCAGACCTGCCCGGCGTGGAAGAACACCGCGTTGAGCGCCTGGTCGATCGCGAGGTCGCGGTCGGCGTCGGCGAAGACCAGGTTGGGGTTCTTGCCGCCGAGCTCCAGGGCCACCTTCTTGACGTTGCCGGCGGCGGCACGCATGACCTCGCGCCCGGTGACGATCCCGCCGGTGAAGGAGACGAGGTCGACCTCGTGCGACTCGGCGAGCGTCGCGCCTACCGTCGGGCCGGCGCCGAGCACCAGGTTGGCGACCCCCGGCGGGAGCTCGAGCTCGGCCAGCAGCTCGAAGGTGCGAATGGTGGTCAACGGCGTCAGCTCCGAGGGCTTGACCACGACGGTGTTGCCGGCGGCAAGCGCGGGCGCGAGCTTCCACGAGGCCTGCAGCAGCGGGTAGTTCCACGGCGAGATCTGTGCGCAGACCCCGACCGGCTCGCGCACCACGGTCGAGCGCATCGACGAGAGCGGCGCGTCGATCACCTCGCCGGCGCACTTGTCGGCGAGCCCGGCGTAGTAGCGCACGACGTCGACGATGTCGGCCATGTCCTGCCGGCTCTCGACCAGCGTCTTGCCGGTGTCGGCGGTCTCCAGGCCGGCGAGGTGCTCCGCGTCGGCCTCCATTGCGTCGGCCAGCCGGCTGAGCAGGCGTCCGCGGTCCGCGCCGGGGCGCTGCGGCCAGTCGCTCTGGTCGAACGCCCGCCGTGCGGCGGCGATCGCGAGGTCGGCGTCCTTTGCGTCGCCCTCGGTGACGCTGCGTATGACACTGCCGTCCAACGGGTCGACCACGTCGCGGGTGGCGCCGGCGACCGCGTCCTGCCAGACACCGTCGATGAACTGCTCGGGCACGAAGCGCTCCTGGTCTCCTGGGTTCGGTCCCGCGGGGCGGGTACCGCATGCGGCAGGGGCCACCCTACTGCCGGCACGAACGGGTTCTTCGCAGCCTGGGTCTCACATTCGAGACCAACAACGCGGTGACACTCGTGAACGCTGCCAGACCACCTGCTCAGCTGTCCGGTGCATCGGCCCAGCCAGCGCGACGCTGCGGGCCGACGACGGCCACCCGAGGGAGGAGACCACATGCGTCCGCGCCGGTTCAGCGAGGTCGAGGCCTACCAGCACGCCGACGACCAGTACTTCTACCGGCCGCTCGTCGCCGGCAAGGAGCTGTTCACCTACATCGCGCACGTCCCGGCTGGTGGGGTGATGCCCCCTGACGCGGAGGAGGCCGAGCAGTTCGAGTTGTCACTGTTCATGCTCCAGGGCGAGTTGCAGGTGACGCTCGCCGAGGACCGGTTCGCGCTGCGTCAGGCCGACGCGCTACACATCCCGCGCACCGTGCCCTTCGGTGTCGCGAACACCACCGATCACACCGCGAGCTTCGTCTTGAGCTTCTCCCCTCCGCCGATGGTCGACCTGCACACGATGCGAGAACGTGCCGAAGCGAGCGGCCGCACGGTCCTCGATGCGCAGGAGTGCCAGCGACGCTTCGGCCCGTTCGCGATCCTCGAGGACTGAGCTGCCGGCCCGGTTCCCATGGGGCCTCGCAGACGCACGACCAACCACGGCAACCGACCATGACCACGACACACCAAGGAGCGAGCATGCGGATTCTGATGATGGCCAGCTTTGGCATGGAGATCGCCGAGTGCGGGGGCGCCCTTGCCAAGGCGGTCCGACAGGGGCACGAGGTCCACGCGGCCGTGCTCATGAGCCGTGAGGAGTCGCGGCCACAGATCGCGGAGTCGGCAGCCCGACTGGGCATCACCGCGGAGGTGGAGTTCCTCGGCTACCAGTACGGCGAGGTGGAGGTCACGGGCGACGCCAAGGTCCCGGTGGTCTCCCTGCTCCGTCGGGTTCGTCCCGACGTCATCATCATGCAGGATCCCGAGCATGCCCAGCACGACCTCGACCCCGACCGTCGCATGATCGCTCTGCTCTACTCCGAAGCGATGGCGATCGCCGGTCGTGACTGGCGCATCGAGGAGTGCGGCGGCCATGAGCCGACGCCCATCCCGACCATCTACTACATGACGCCGTCATCGCCGAACTGCATCGTCGAGATCTCCGACGTCATCGACGTGAAGCTGTCCGCCTTCGAGTCACTGACCTATCAGATGGCCTTCTCCGCACAGGTGCTACAGCAGCGCATGGGGTCCCACATCAGCAACGTCCTGCCGGACTGGGACCCCGATGCCAGCGACACAGACAAGGGCCTTGCGATCGTCGTGCAGTCCGAGCGGGCCAACGCCCTCTACCACGGCATCGCTGGACACTCGGGGGCAGTGATGGGCGAGGCCTACCGCAAGGAGGGCGCCTTCACCCTCGACGAACTCGCTCCCTGAACCGCCGGGCGTCGTCGACCGCCGACGCGCGCCACCAGCGGCGTCGGCGGCGATCAGGCCTCGGCGGCCGTGGCCGGGTAGCCGAGCTCCTCGAGCTCGGCGATGATGCGACTGCGGCCGATCGTCGTGTCGTCGTAGCTGACGCTGACGCGCTTCTGGTCGGGATCGACCGTCGTGGACTCGATGCCGTCGAGCCCGCCGAGGTGGCCCTCGATCTTCGCGGCGCAGGACGTGCAGCTCACGGTCGGGGTCTCGAGGACGTCGGTGGTCATGGGTGCTCCTGGATGTGGGGGGTGATGGCGCAGCGGTCCGCAGCCGGCGGCTGACGCGGGATGGATACCATACCTGGCCACCCTATCGGGTGGCGACGGACCGAGCACCAGCCGGTCACCGGCGGTCTCGGGATCCAGACGGCTGGGTGTGCCCGGCCCTTCCCTTCGGTTCCGTGACCTGCTGCCATCGCCGGATGACGGCCGACGAGCATCCCACCAACGAACGGGCGACGTCCGCTCGCGACATCGAGTTCGAAGTGGACGGCGCCGTCCTGCGGGGAAGCCTCGAGTTGCCCTCCGGCTCGGCGGGACGGGCGCCCGCGGTCCTGCTGCTCGGCGGCACGTTCTCCGACCTGCGGGACGGGGACCCGGACCCGAGGGAGCGGCCGGGTGTGCCGGTACACAAGATGTACGCCCACCTGGCGCGGAGCCTGGCTGCTCGCGGCATCGCGTCACTGCGGTTCGACCGGCGGGGATGTGGCCAGAGCACCGGCGAGCGCGGCGAAGGCCGCGCCCGCGAGATCGCGGACGCCGCCGCGGCCTGGGACCACCTCACGCGGCGGCCTGAGGTCGGCGGACGACTCGCCATGGCCGGCGAGAGCGCCGGCGCCTATGTCCTGTGCCGGCTGGTCGCCGGGGGACGGACACCGGACGCCGCCGTCCTGCAGGGCGCCCTGCACCGCTCGATCGTCGGGTTGCTCCGCTTCAACATCGAGCAGGCGCAGCGCTACCTCGACCGTGGGCAAGCAGCCCGCTCGTGGGTGAACCGGCACGCCCCGCACGTCGGATCCGACATCGAGCGCTGGCACACCATCGAGCACGTTCTGGGGCCGGATGAGGCCTACCCGGACGACGCCGCGAACGATCCCGCGATCGCCGACGCGCTCGCCGGCATTGCGTTCGAGCTCCACGAGCCCCCGGCCGAACAGTTCGCCGTGCTGCGGTGCCCGACACTTGTGATCCACGGTGCCAACGACATGAACGTCCCCGTCGCTGACGCGTTCGCGACCGTGCGTAGCCTGTGGGACGCGGGGAATCGCGACGTCGAGCTCCAGATTCTGGCGGGGGCTGACCACTCCCTCCAGCTGATGCCGGACGACGACGAAGAACGCATCCAGGAGCGCCTCACGCTGCGCTCCTTCGCCCGTCCGTACCACCCGCGCTACCCCGGCGCGGTCGTCGAGTACCTCGCTCGGCAACTGCTGCTCGAAGACGCCGGGCTCAGTCGCGGGCCGTGTGGTGGCGGGTGAGCTCGTGCGGGTCGGAACCGTCGGCGACGGCGGGATTGACGTGGACCAGCACGTCGTGGACGTGGTTCGCCCGATGGAGCACCTCGTGGCGGACCTGCTCGGCGATGGTGTGCCCATCGGCGACGGAGAGGTCCGGCTCGACGCTGATGATGATCTCGACCATCAGACGGTGCCCGCCCCACCGGGCTCGCACGGCATCGACGGACTCGACGCCGCGCACGTCCCCACCGATGGACTGGATCTGCTCGACGGTGCCGGGCTCGACACCATCCATGAGCCTGCGGAAGATCTGCAGCGCCGTGTCCTTCATCATCCAGAGAATGATCGCGGCCACGATGAAGCCCACGATCGAGTCGACGATGGGGTAGCCCAGTGCCACGCCAGCGACCGCGATGAGCACCGCACCCGACGAGAGGGTGTCGGTGCGCGCGTGCAGGCCGTCGGCCACGAGCGCGGACGAACCGATCTGACGTCCCACCCGGATCCGCAGTCGCGCCACGATCTCGTTGACGACGATGCCGACGATCGCAGCCGCCGTCACCCAGGGAAGGTGCTGGATGGGTTCCGGAGCGATGAGGCGTTGGTACGACTCCCAGATGACCATCGCTGCCGTGCTGATGATGACCAGGATGATGAACAGGCCGACGAGGTCCTCGGCCCGCCGGTACCCATGTGGGTAGGTGTTGGTCGGCTTGCGTCTGCCGAACACGAAGGCGATCCACAGCGGGATGGTCGTTGAGGCATCCGCGAAGCTGTGGATCATGTCGGCCATCAGGGCCAGTGAGCCGCTGATGGCGACGATGGCGAGTTGCAGGGCAGCGCCGAGCAGCTTGATGACCAGCGTCTGCTTGGTCGTGCGCTCGCCGAGGTGACTTGCCTCCATCGCACTGTCGATGGAGTCGCTGACGTCGTGGCTGTGGGGCGCGAAGAAGTGCTTGATCGCGCTCCATGGCCCGTGAGAGTGATCGTGATCGTGATCGTG
>SKSM01000154.1 GCA_007122985.1 Nitriliruptoraceae bacterium
CGTAGCCGCCGTTGTCGACCACCACCACCGGCAGCGACACACCGGCCGCGGCCGCCGCCGCGAGCTCGGCGACGGTGAACATCCACCCGCCGTCGCCGCTCAGCGCCACCACCGGCAGGTCGGGACGTCCCAACGCCGCGCCGGTCGCGGCCGGGACCGCGTAGCCCAGCGTCCCGAGGCCGGTCGGATAGAGCAACGACGCAGGGGTGTGCAACGGCAGGTTGGCGAGCGCCCCGTAGTAGCAGGCCATGGTGCTGTCGCCGACGACCAGGCCGTCGCGGCCGACGTGGTCTGCCAGCACGTCGCACAGCCCGAGCCAGGTCGCGCCCTGGTCGGCGGCCTCGGTGTGGTGGCGCTCACGCCAGGCGGCCGCACGGGTCGCAGCCTTGTCGCTGACCGGGCCGGGCGGCGACGAGGCACCCAGCCGGTCGAGCAGCACGGTGAGCACCTCCGCGGCGTCGCCGACCAGCGCGATGCGGGGACGGGCGTTGCGCGCCGCCTGGGTCGGATCGATGTCGACACGGATCACCCGGTCATCGAGGCCCAGCGGCTCCCAGACATCGGCGGGAGCGAGCTCGGTGCCAACGGCGACGGCGACATCGCTGTCGGCGACCAGCTCGCGCACGGCGGCCAGATGCAGTCCGGCCCCGACCGACAGCACATCGTCCTCGGGCAGGGTGCCCTTGCCGTTGGTCGAGGCGACCACCGGCGCGCCGATGTGATGGGCGAGCGCGCGCACCTGCGGCGCCGCGCCACGCGCGCCGCCACCGACCAGCAGCACCGGCCGCTCGGCTTCGGCCAGGGCGTCCGCGGTGGCGGTGAGCGCGTCCGGGTGCGGGCTCGGGGTCGCCGGCGGGATCGGTGCCACCTCGACGGCCACGTCCTCGGCCAGCAGCAGGTCCAGCGGGACCTCGAGGTGCACCGGACGCGGACGGCCGTGGGTCATCGTGGCGAAGGCCTCGGCCACGGCACCGGGGATCTCGCCCACCGAGGTGACCCGGCGGCTGGCGGCCACGATGCGGTCCATCGCGCCGGACTGATCCTTGACCTCGTGCAGCTCACCGTTGCCGGCCGCCGGATGGGCGAGCGGCATGCCCGGCGAGACCAGCAGCACCGGCACCGAGTCGGAGTAGGCCTGGGCGAGCGCGGTCGCGGCGTTGAGCACCGCGGGGCCGGTGGTGGTCACCACCACCCCCGGCCGGCCGGTCGCCCGCGCGTAGCCGTCCGCCGCGTAGCCCGCGCCCTGCTCGTGGCGCGGCGAGACATGGCGGATGCCGTGCACGTCCAGCGCGGCGTAGACCGGCAGGTTGTGGGTGCCCGGGATCCCGAAGACGGTGTCGACGCCGTGGGCGGCCAGAGCAGCCACGAGCGCTTCGCCGCCGGTCACGGTCGTCATCGTCGCCCTTCTGGTGGTGTCGGTCGCCATCGCGGTCGCCATGGCGATCGCCGTCGGCGCGCCAACGCGAACGACCGGGCATCCAACCCCGCCGGGGACGGCACGGCAAACCGTCACAGCCCACCGCCAGCCCTGTCCGGCGACCCGCGAACCGACCGGGGCGAGGTCAGGATGCGTCGACGCGCTCGCTCAGCTCGACGGTGACCTCGCGCGACGCGCCGGCACGGATGAACTCCACGGTGACCGTGTCGCCCGGCCGCCGTTGCTGGATGCGGCCGGCGAGCTCCACGATCGAGCCGACCGGATCGCCGTCCACCGCGACGATGATGTCTCCGGTCTGCAGCCCGGCACGGTCGGCGGGGCTGCCGTCGCGGACCTCGGCGACCACGGCTCCCTCGTCCACCGGGAGGCCGTAGAGCCGGGCGATGTCCGGATCGACGGTCTGGCCGACGACGCCGAGCTCCGCGTGCTCGACCTCCCCGGTCTCCAGCAGCTGATCGGCCACCGCCTGCACGGTCGCCGAGGGGATTGCGAATCCGACGCCCTGCCACCCGCCGGTGCCGCTGGCGATGGCGGTGTTGATGCCCACGACCCGGCTGTCGGCATCGACCAGCGCCCCACCGGAGTTGCCGGGGTTGATGGCCGCGTCGGTCTGGATCAGGTCGACCAGCGGCCCCCCGGCGCCGGTCGGCACGGTGCGTCCGAGCGCGCTGACCACCCCAGAGGTCACCGAGCCCTCCAGCCCGAACGGCGTGCCGATCGCCACCACCTGGTCGCCGACCTGGAGGTCCGCGTCGCCGTCGGCCCAGTCAGGGACGGGCAGCTGGTCGGCGTCGACGCGCAGCACGGCGATGTCGGAGCGTTCGTCGACACCCACCACCTCGGCAGGCTCGCGGCCACCGTCGGGCAGCGTCACGCTGACCTCGCGCGCGCCGGCGACGACGTGGGCGTTGGTGACGAGCACACCGTCGGCGTCGTAGACGACCGCGGAGCCGGCTCCGGGACCCATCGGCCCGGCAGCGTCGACGCGCGCCACCGACGGGCCGACGTTCTGTGCGATCTCGCGGACGCCGGCCTCACCGGCCGCCGGAGGCCCAGGCGTCGCGCCCGGCGTCTCGGTCGCCAGCGGGGCCTCGTCGACGACCTCGGGGGGACCGCCGGGCGGTACCCCTGGCTCCTCGCGCAGTAGCTCGGTGGGCACGACCACGGCCGCCGCACCGACGGCACCGGCGACCACGGCCACCGCGGCCGACCGCAGGGCGAACCGGGCCGGCGACGGTTCACGCTCGCGCGGGGCGGGCGGAGCCGGCGGTGGTGGCGGCGAGGTCGTCGTCGGCGCCGTCCCTGTCCGATCCGGCTGGTCGAGCTGCTGATCGCTCACGGCAGTCTCCACGATGTGGCCGACACACCTCTGCCCGCGGATCATCGACGCAGGCGAGCCGGGGCACCGGCGCTGCGGCGCCCCGGCAGGGAAGTGGGGTCAGCCCGATCCGGCGCTTGCGGTGATCGCCTGCTGGTCACCGCTCTTGATGGAGATCGGGACCTTGCGCGGACGTGCCGACTCGAGCACGGGCACCTGGACGTGCAGGACGCCGTCCTCGTAGGTCGCCTCGAGCTGGTCGATGTCCAGGCCCTCGCCGAGGAAGATCTGCCGGCTGTAGGCGCCCTGTGGCCGCTCGTTGACGACGATCTCGTCGGCGTCGCTGTACTGGAACGTCCGCGTCGCGCTGACGGTCAGCGCGTTCTTCTCCACGGTCAGGTCGATCGACTCCGGGTCGACGCCCGGCAGGTCGAACCGCACGTGGAGGCGGTCGTCAGCGCGGTAGGCGTCCATCGGCATCGCACGCGGGGTGCGCGTGTCAGCGAAGAGCTGGGACGCCATGCGGTCGAAGTCACGGAAGGGGTCGGACCGAAGCAGCATGTCGCCTCACCTCCTGTCGATCGTCTGCACCTCGTCGTTTCCACTCCCTTGACGTCGGGCAGTGGCGGGTGACGTGCGTCTCGGGGTGTCACCCGTCGTCGCCACCCTTCATCAACGCCGCTCGACGTATCCCTATTCCAAGTGAGAGAGATTTTTGCTTCTAGGTGACGCTGATTCTCTGTGCGCTCGGTCCTGGTTCGCCGCGACGGCTCAATCCCGCCGGTCCAGTTCGTCCTCGAGCTCCAGGATCCGACCGATCCCCGTGGTCGGGATGCCCTCGCCCGCCAACCGCATGGCACGCACCAGCCGGCGGATGTCCTGCCGCGAGTACCGACGGTGCCCTGAGGACGACCGTCCCGGGGCGATCAGACCTCGCTGGTCGTAGCCACGGACGACCTGGGGATCGACGCCGAGCAGGTCGGCAACGACCCCCACGGGGTAGAGGGGCTCCTCCGGGTCGTCGAGCACGTCCTCCCAGGCCTCGCGGTCGTTGCGGCTGGTCTTCGACATCGTCCGCCTCACCCTGATGGGTCTGCCCTCGGTGCGGGCCACGGTTCCCTTGTGGCAGCACTGGTGCGTACCATGTGCAATATATCTACACTGTTCGTAATAGAAAAGTTGTTGACTCGCTTCTGCACACGCGTCCGCCGAGCGCGGCGCCGTCGGTCGGCGACCTCGAGGACTTCGGCGATCTCGGCGACGAAACCCCGCGGCAACGGAGTCGCGGCCACCAACCAGTGGTCATGATCGTGTGCCAGTTGCAGCAGTCGCCGTTGCCGGAGCAGGGCATGGCGTTCGACCCGGTGGGCGTACAGCGGGCACTCGAGCCGCTCGACGGCCTCGAGCAGTTGTGCGGGATCGAAGTGGGCGACCCCGACGTTCCGGACGATCCCCCGGTCGACCAGCGCGTCGAAGGCTGCCAGCGTGCTGGCCGGGTCATAGGCGGCCTTTGGAGCGTGGACGTAGAGGAGATCGATCACCTCGACCCCGAGGCGCTGGCGGCCCTCGTCGGCGCTGCGGGCGACGTCAGCATGGCCGAGGTCGCGCGGATGGATCTTGGTCGCCATGATCAGCTCATCGCGGTCGATGCCACTGCGCCGGATCACCTCGCGCACGATCGGTTCGGTGTCACCGATCTGCGAACAGCCGAGGTGGCGGTAGCCGGCGTCGAACGCGCCTGCGATCAGGTCGGCATAGATGCCGTGGTCGAGGATGTCGATGTTGATCGCGTCGACGCCCAGCCCGAGCCGGAAGGCATCGTTCATGCCTGCTCCCTCCCGAGCCGCAGCGGCTGGTTCCACGGGTCGGAGCGATCGTCATAGACCCGGAACTCACGATCGATGGCATCGATGCGTGCACGTTCCTCGCCGGTGAGCTGTCGCCGGGTCGCCGCGAGGTTGCTGGCCATGTGCCCGGGATTGGCGGCGTGCGACAGCGTGGCCACGTTCGCGCGACCGTGCAGCCAGGCCAGGCTCACCGCGAACGGTGTGGTCCCTTCTGATCGGCGACCTGCCGCAGCTCGGCGACCTCGCCAGCCAACCCCGCGATCGTCGGCGCGAAGCCGACCAGCCAGTGGCCGTGCTCCACCGCCAGCCGGTGCAGCTCGGCCTCGTGCAGCAGGGGGTGGAGCTCCACCTGGTGCGCGAACACCGGTGTCTCGAGCCGATCCAGGGCGTCGTGAAGCATCGGGACGGGGAAGTTGCTCAGCCCGATCCGCGCGGCGATGCCCTCCGCGACGATCCGGTCCAGTGCGCGCAGCGTCTGTACGGGGTGGTAGGTATCGATCGGGACGTGGACGTAGAGCAGATCGAGACGCTCGACGCCGAGCGTGTCACGCCGTTCGGCGGCGCTTCGCAAGGCATCGTCGTAGCCGAGGTCCCGGGTGTGCAGCTTGGTCGCGACGAAGACCTCGCCCTCGAGCCCGGTGCGCGCGATCGCGGCGGCAACACGGGGCTCCGTGCCGTACATGTCCGC
>SKSM01000087.1 GCA_007122985.1 Nitriliruptoraceae bacterium
GACACACCGGCCCGACGCGCAACCTCACGGATGCTCAACGTCGCGGCCATCCCGGCTCCTGCCACTGGGCCTCACCTCGGAACGCAGTGAACAACATCGACGCCGACCACAGCCAACGATCACCGACGTGCACGGGCCGTCATTGGGCCGTTCGGACCGCTTGGCGAGCTGGACGCCGGCGGCGGCATCAACGGATCGGGTGCGCAGCGACGAAGCGGGCGAGGTGCTCGGCGATCTCCCTCGGCTTGGTCGTAAGCAGCGCGTGGGCCGAATCCTCCACGACGACCGGCTCGGCGTGCGGGATCCACGCCTGCAGGGTACGGAAGCCGTCCTGGTGGTAGGGGGTGCTCGCGCTCGCCTTCAGGTTGAGCACCGGCGCGGAGATCATGCCAGCGTCCTGGCCGGTGAACTCCCAGGCATGCAGCGCCTCGACGTCCTGGGAGATGACGTCCTGGTCCTCGAGTACCCGGTCGAACCAGCCCGGCGGCAGGGTCCGGTCATAGTGGGTGGCGTAGTCGGCGCCGCCAAGTCCCTGCATCAGCACATCGAAGCCCTTGGCGACGTCCCCGGCCTCGAACAGCGGGGCGGTGTCGGCGAGCAGCTGCTGATACTCGGGGTGCTCCACGGCCTCTGGCAGGGCCGGTTCGAGCAGCGCGAGGCTTGCGACCGCCTCGGGGAAGTCCACCGCGAACTGCAGCAGGATGCTGCCGCCCAGCGACAACCCGGCCAGGTGGGCCCGCTCGATCCCCAGTCGTCGCATGAGCGCGTGACAGTCCGCTGCGTGCCCCCGCAGGTCGAGCGGGAGCCCGGCATTCGAGCTCTCGCCGTAGCCGCGGCGGTGGAAGTGGATGATCCGGTGGTGGTCGGCGAGTGCGGGCTCGGCGAGCAACGGCAGCCACTCCTCACGCACCGGCGAGTGGGCGAGCACGAGCGGTTGGCCGTGCCCGCCGGTGTCATGCACCTCGAGCTCGACCCCGCCGATGTCGATGAGTTGCATCGCGGGAAGGTCGGTTCGCGTGGTCATAGGGGCTCACCTCCGTATTGGCGTCGCACGCACCCTGCCCGTCTGGCGTTGTGGCAGCGATGTGGCTGCGATGTGGCGCCGTCTGCGAGGCGAGCGACGGCCACTCAGCGACGTGACAAGCCATCAAGGACGGCCCCGGCCTCGTCGGCGGCCTCGTCGACCGACAGGTTTCGCGCCTGCTGCGCGACCGCTTCGACGGCCTCAACCCCCATCCGACGCTCCAGCTCGTCACGGGCGGCCGCGAGTCGCTCGGCCTCGGCCCCGTAGCTCGGGACGGCGGTCGCGGTGACCGCAGCATGCAGCCTCGCGGCGGCCTCGTCGGCGTCGATGCGCACCAGCAGGTCGACGAGGTTGCGCAGGACGGTGAGCACGTGCTTGTCGCCGCCGAACCGGCGCCAGTGGCGGACGGCCTCGCCGAACAGCGCCAGCGCCCGGTCGGTGTCGCCGCGGCGCGCGTGCACTGATGCGAGCGCGACCAGCACCGCGCCCGCGGTCAGCTGACTGCCGAGGTCGCGGGCCAGCTCCAGCGCCGACTCGAGGTACCGCACGGCCTCGTCCGGGTCGGTGTCCGTCAGGATCTCGCCGTGGCAGTAGTGGACATGGGCCCGCACGGTGGGATTGCCGGACGCCGCGGCGACCTCCTCCAGCCGGGCCACCTCGGCACGCGCCCGCTCGATCCGGCCGCTGTAGATGTGGCCGAGCAGTCCCTGCCAGCCGAGCGAGGCACGGACGTAGTCGTCGTCGAGCTCGTCGGCGACAGCTGTGGACCGTTGGTCGAGGGCGGTCAGCTCGTCGAGTCGGCCGTCCTGCATCGCCGTCGCCCGCAGGGCACCGAGCGCGAGGTAGGTGGCCAGCGTGCCGCTGTCCTCACGCGCCAGCACCGCGCGTGCCCGGGCGCGCGCCAGCTCGAAGTCGTCACGGAAGAGCGCGGCGAAGGCTCCGGTGGCCAGCGCAGCCGGGTAGGCGCGATGGTCGCTCGCCCCGGGCAGGGCAAGGGCCCGCTCAGCCCAAGCGGCCACCTCGTCGCGTAGCCGGTGGACCAGGTACTCGCACAGCGCGGCTGGCAGTCGCAGCGCGCCGTCGAGGTTCTGGGTTGCGACCAGCCACTCGTGGGCGAGGCGCAGGTCGCCGAGCGCGGCATCGATCTCGACCGAGGCAGCCTTCTCGTCGGGGCCGCGCACCATGTCTCCCAGCTGCTCGGCCAGGGCGAGGTGGTAGTCGGCGTGTGCCTGCCGCAGGCGGTCGGCGGCACCGGCCTCGGCCAGACGCGCGGCTCCGTAGTCCCGCAGCGTGTCCAGCAACCGGTAGCGGACCGTGCCGTCACGGCGCTCGACGGACACCATCGACTTGTCCACCAGCTCGGCGAGCACACCGGCGACTTCGGCGGCCTCCAGCTCGTCGCCGGCACACACCCGCTCGACCGCCTCGAGCGAGAATGGCCCCGCGAACACCGACAAACGCGCAAACAGCCGCGCCTCACGCTCCTCGAGCAGCTCGAAGGACCAGCTCACGACCGTCTCGAGCGTGCGGTGGCGGCCGCCCTCGCGCGGCGGACCGCCGGTCAGCAGCGAGAAGCGGTCCGAGAGCCGCTCGAGCAGATCGCCCGGGTTCATCACCCGGAGCCGTGCGGCGGCGAGCTCGATCGCCAGCGGCATGCCGTCCAGGCGCAGGCACAGCTCGGCCACGACACCGGCGTTGTCCTCTGTCAGCGCGAAGTCCGGCGCTGCGGCCGCCGCCCGGCTGCACAGCAGCGCGCCCGCCGGCGCCTCGGCCACCTCGGCTGCACTCGCCTGCTGCATCGCTGCCCGGAGTGGTGGAACCCGCCAGACGTACTCACCGGGCAGGCGCAACGGCTCGCGCGAGGTGGCGAGCACCGCCACGTTCGGACAGCCGCGCAGCACCGCCGCGGTCAGCTGCGACGCCGACGCCAACACGTGCTCGCAGTTGTCGAGCAGCAGCACCAGCCGTCGGCGGCCCAGCGTCGCGACCAGCGTCTCCTCGACCGACCGCCCCGGTTGTTGGGGCGCGTCGAGGGCGGCCAGCAGCGCGGGGCCGACGTCGTCCGGGTCGCGGACCGACGCCAGCGAGTCGCTGACTACACCGTCGTCGAAGCGGCAGGCGACCTCCGCGGCGACCTGCTCCGCCAACCGTGTCTTGCCCACCCCGCCCGGCCCGATCAGCGTCACCAACCGGCCTTCCGAAACCAGCTCGGCTAGCCGCGCGCGCTCCTCGTCGCGGCCGAACAACGGCTCGGCGCCCACCACCGGCGGTGTCCCTCCCCCGCCGGCGACGCCGCTCGCCCCCGCTCCGCGTCGCCCCGCCGGGACCCACGACGGCGCCAGGCTGCCGTCCTGGCGCAGGATCCGTTCATGCAGTGACTGGACCCACGGCGCCGGGTCCACACCGAGCTCGTCGCGCAGCCGCTGCTGCAGGGCGCGATACCTGGCCAGTGCGTCGGCCTGTCGGCCGCTGCGGTACAGCGCGAGCATCAGCTGCGCCTGCGCACGCTCCGCCAGCGGCTCTGCAGCCACCCGCGCTTCGAGCTCACCGATCACCTGCTCGTGCAGGCCGAGCACGAGCTGGTTCTCGATGCGCTCGTCGATCGCCGCGTCCCGCAATCGCTCGAGTCGTGCCGCCTCGTACCGCACCACCTCGCAGGCCGAGAGGTCGCCGAACGCCGGCCCGCGCCACAGCCCTTCGGCCTCCTCCAGGACGGCCACCGCCGCAACAGGATCGGCCTGCGCAAGCTGGCGGGCACGGTCGGTGAGCCGCTCGAACCGCGCCGCGTCCACCTCGACGCTGCCCAGCTCCAGCCGATAGCCGCCGGGCTCGGCCACCACCAGCTGCGCGCCGCCGGGCTCGGCCGCAGCGAGCTCCCCTCGCAGCCGCGAGAGGTGGCTGCGCAGCGTGGAGTCGATGCTCGGCGGCGGCCGGGAGCCCCACACCGCCTCCACCAGCTGGCCACTGGCGACGACCTCGCCACCCGCCGCCAGCAGCACCGCGAGCACCGTCCGCCGCCGCTCGCTGCCCGGCGTCGACGGCCGCCCCCCTGCCGCCACCTCCAGCGGCCCGAGCACCCGGAACTCCATCACGTCGCTCTTCAGTGCAACCGTGGCCTCATCACCCCACGACCATCCGGCGAGCATGCGCGACCGAGCCGTCAGCCGCATCCCGCCGGCAGAACGCGAGTCTCTGCTCCACGCGCATCATCACCGCGCCGCGACCGAGTGGCAACCCCTAGCCACAGCTCGCGTGTGGCCCCCGGTCTGGCGTGCTCATCCGACTTGGGGCAGGGTGGGGCCCATGGAGATGCAGAGTGGGCTGCCTGTCGGGGTCGCGTCGTTCGTCGGCCGCGCGCGCGAACGCGCGAAAGTGGCCGACCTGGTCGGCGATGCCCGACTGGTGACGTTGACCGGTTCGGGGGGGTGCGGCAAGACCCGGCTGGCGGTCGAGGTGACCGGGGACGCGGTTCCCCGGTTCGCCGACGGGGCCTGTTGGGTGGAGCTGCAAGGGGTGAGCGACCCGGCCATGGTCGCTGCGACCGTCGCCGCAGCAATGGGCGTCCGCGAGCGGCCGGACCAGCCACTGGTCGACACGTTGGTCGGGCAGCTGCGTGACCGGCGCCTGCTGGTCGTGCTCGACAACTGCGAGCATCTGGTCGCGGCGTGCGCGGAGCTGGTCGACGCGATGTCCTCGGCCTGCCCGCAGCTGCACGTGCTGGCCACCAGCCGCGTGCCGCTGGCCGTCCAGGGCGAGACGACGTTCGAGGTCAGCCCGCTCCCGGTGCCCGAGCCGGATGCGCGCTCCTCGGGCGCCGTCGCGGCTACGGACGCGGCGCGCCTGTTCGAGGTGCGAGCCCGGCAGGTGCACACCGACTTCCGGATCGACGAGGCCAACGCGTCGGCCATCGCCGAGATCTGCAGACGGCTGGACGGCATCCCGCTGGCGATCGAGCTGGCGGCCGCCCGGATGCGGGTGCTCTCCCCCGACCAGATCGCCGAGGAGCTCTCGGACCGTTTCCGGCTGCTGACCGGCGGCGTCCGGGGGGCACCGGCGCGCCAGCAGACCCTGGAGGCATCGCTGGACTGGAGCTACCAGCTGCTCGACACGCAGCAGCGGCTGGCACTGGCGAGGCTGTCGGTGTTCGCCGGGTCGTTCGAGCTCGACGCGGCCGAGGCGGTGGTGGCCGACGACCACATCGACCGCGTCGCGGTGCTCGATCTGGTCGCCGGGTTGGTCGAGCAGTCGCTGCTGCAGGTCGTCCA
>SKSM01000262.1 GCA_007122985.1 Nitriliruptoraceae bacterium
GCGCCGGCGGCGATCGCGGCACCGGGTGTCGCCGCGCGGGCGTGGTCGTCGTCGCCACCGCCTGGTGGTCGGATCCCGGGGGTGACCAGCCGGATGTCCGGCCCGACCGTGCCGCGCACGACGGCGAGGTCTCCCGGGGCGCACACCAGGCCGGGGACGCCCGCGTCCACCGCGAGCCGGGCCAGGTGCGGCACCTGTTGCGCCGCCGGTGGTGCCTGCACCGAGGCCAGGTCGGCGTCCGACATCGAGGTCAGCACGGTCACGCCGAGCAGCTCACCGCTCTCGCCGAGGCCCTCCACGGCCGCCTGGAGCATCGCCGCTCCCCCGCCGGCGTGGACGGTCAGCAGGCCGACGTCGAGCTCGGCGATCCGCGCCGCCGCGCGCTGCACGGTGGTGGGGATGTCGTGCAGCTTGGCGTCGAGGAACACCGGGCCGTAGGCCCGGATCGTCTCCACCGCGGTGGGACCATGGGCGGAGAACAGCTCCAGGCCGACCTTGAACCAGCCGACCTCGCCCGCCAGCCGCGCGGCCAGCGCCTCGGCCTCCGGCAGCGAGGGCACGTCGAGCGCCACGACGATGCGCTCGTGCGCTGTCTCGCCCGCCTGTCCGCCCGCCACCGCGGTGGCGCCATCACCGGTCATGGTCCGCTCCCTGTCGTCGAGCCCTGTCGAGGACGGTCGAGGCCGACCGGTCGCGGGCGCAGGGGCCGCTGCCCGGCGACTGGCCGACGCGCCCACCCGCGACGACCACGCCTCACCCCCACGGATGGGTGGCACCGACCAGGTCGGTGACACGCGCGATGCCGCGCTCGGCCAGCCACCGCCGCAGCCCGTCACGCAGGTCCCAGGCCGTGAACGGGTCCACGAAGCTGGCGGTGCCCACCGACACCGCGCTCGCGCCGGCCCGCAGCAGCTGGACCACGTCGGTGACCTGCACGACCCCACCGCAGCCGAGGATGGGCACGTCGGGCAGCGCGCGGTGCACCTCGTGGACGGCGCGGACCGCGACCGGGCGGATCGCTGGCCCCGACAGGCCGCCGTAGGTGTTCCACAGCGCGGGGCGGCCGGTCTCCGGATCGATCGCCATGCCGAGCATGGTGTTGATCAGGGTCAGGCCGTCGGCACCGGCGTCGACCGCGGCGGCCGCGATGTCGACGATCGAGGTCACGTCGGCGGTGAGCTTGGCCAGGACCGGCACTTCGACGGCTCGGCGCACCGCACGGACCACCGCCGCGCTGTCGGATGCCGAGCACGCGAACACCAGCCCCCGGTCCTCGACGTTCGGGCAGGAGAGGTTGACCTCGACCGCGCTGATCGCCCCACCGCCGGATGCCGTCAGCCGCCCGGCGACGTGGGCGAAGTCCTCCACGCTGCGACCCGCGATCGAGGCGACGACCGTGGCGCCGCGCTCGGCGAGCCACGGCAGGTCGCGCTGCAGCCACGCCTCCACACCGGGGTTCTGCAGCCCGATCGCGTTGAGCATGCCCGACGGGGTCTCGGCCATGCGCGGGGTGGGCAGCCCCTCGCGCGGCTCGGGGGTGATGGACTTGACCACGACCGCGCCGAGCTCGGCGACGTCGGCGAACCGGTCGAGCTCCCGACCCGAGGCCGCGCAGCCCGACGCGGTGGCGATCGGGTTGTCCAGCGCCAGCCCGGCCAGGTCGACGCGCAGATCGACGGCGTCGACGGGAACGGCGAGGTGGTCGTCGTCGCCGGTGCCCCGAGCCGCCCGCTCGGCCGGGTCGATGCGGCGCACGTCGGGGCTCACGCCTCGCCCCACATCGTGTCGTTGCCGGTGCCCGGCTCCCCGCCCGCGTCGGCCGGGACGGCATCCCCCGACTCGCCGTCGGCCGCCGGGGCGGGCCCGACCTCGTAGCGCGAGTGGTCCCAGGCGATGCGCGCACCGTTGAACACCGGCCCGTCGTGGCACGAGCGCTTCATCCGCACCGCGCCGTCCTTGCCACGCACCGGCAGCACGCAGGTGAAGCACACGCCGATCCCGCAGGCCATCAGCTCTTCGACGGCCACCTGGACCGGGATGCCGTGGTCGGCGCAGCGCTCGGAGACCGCGCGCAGCATCGGGTTGGGCCCGCACGCGTAGACCACGCCGGCGCCGCTGTGGGCGAGCACCTCGTCGAGCACGTCGGTCACGCGGCCGGTGTGGCCGTAGGAGCCGTCCTCGGTGGTGAAGGTGGAGCTCGCCGAGAGGCGCTTGGCGTCGATGACCCCGAGCAGCCGCTCGGCGGTGGCCGCGCCGGCCAGCACGTCGACCCGCAGGCCCTGGCGCACCAGCTGCTCGCCGAGCAGCAGCAGCGGCGCCACGCCGTACCCGCCGCCGACCAGCAGGCACGACACCTGGCGCTGCGGCAGCGGGAACGGCCGGCCCAACGGCCCGACCACGTCCAGGTGATCGTGCACGGCGACTCCGGCCAGCCAGTCCGTGCCCGGCCCGTGCGCGTCGAAGACGATCTCGACGGTGCCGGCGGAGGGCCCCTGGCGCGACACCCGCGCGATCGAGAACGGCCGGCGCAGCAGCGTCGCCGGCCCCGCCACGGCCACCTCGACGAACTGGCCCGCCTTGGCGCGCCCGGCGATGGTCGACGCGGCGAACGACAGCAGCCAGTAGGCGCCCTCGCGGCGGCGCGAAAGGATCTCGCAGCGCTCGCGCACCGGGGCGTCGGGCGCGTCACGCCCGCGCGTGGAGGTCGTCGCCGTGCGGGTCATGCCGGCACCTCCGCGGGGTGTGTCGGCGGCTCGCCGCGGTCGAGCACGACCCGCAGCGCCGCCTGGTGCTCCTGGAGGCTACGCACCTCGAGCGGTCCGGACTGGATCGCCTCGACCGCGTGCACCGCGGCGAGGATGCCCGCGAGGGTGGTGATGCACGGCACGCCGTTGACCACCGCCGCCTGGCGGATCTCGTAGCCGTCGGTGCGCGTGCCGGACCCGAACGGGGTGTTGAGCACCAGGCCGACCTCGCCGGCCTCGAGCAGCGACAACAGCTCGGTGCTCCCGTCCGACATCTTGCCGATGGCGCGCACCGTGATGCCGGCACGGGCCAGCACGTCGGCGGTCCCGGCGGTGGCCACCACCTCGAAGCCGAGGTCGATCAGCCGCTTGACCGGAAAGACGATCGCGCGCTTGTCACGGTTGGCGACCGACACGAACACCGCCCCCGCGGTGGGCAGCACCATCGACCCGGTCCCGGCCTGCGACTTGGCGAACGCCGCCCCGAAGTCGCGTGCGATGCCCATGACCTCGCCGGTCGAGCGCATCTCCGGTCCGAGCAGCGCGTCGACCCCCGGGAACCGGTCGAACGGCAGCACCGCCTCCTTGACGGCCACGTGCGGCGGACGCGGGCCGTCGACCACGTCGTGGGCGGGCAGCAGCCCCTGCGCGCGCAGGTCTACGAGCCGCGAGCCGGCCATCACCCGCGCGGCGACCTTGGCCAGCGACACCCCGGTGGCCTTGGAGGTGAACGGCACGGTGCGCGAGGCGCGTGGGTTGGCCTCGATGCACCACAGCACGTCGTCCTTGTAGGCGAACTGGACGTTGATCAGCCCCCGCACGCCGAGCCCTTCGGCGATCCCGGCGGTGACCTCGCGGATCTCGCGCTCCTGGGCCCGCCCGAGCGTCAGCGGGGGCAGGGTGCACGCCGAGTCGCCCGAGTGGACCCCCGCCTCCTCGATGTGCTCGAGCACACCGCCGACGAACAGCTCCTCGCCGTCGTAGACCGCGTCGACGTCGACCTCGATCGCGCCCTCGAGGAACCGGTCGACGAGGATCGCGGGCAGCGCCCCGGCCGTGCCCGCACCGGCCGCCGACCCGCGGTCCGTAGCGGCGTCGACCAGGCCCGCCTCGGCGAGGGTGACGTCGAGGTAGCGCTGCAGGGCCCGGTCGTCGTCGACGACCTGCATGGCCCGCCCGCCGAGCACGTACGAGGGGCGGACGAGCACCGGATAGCCGATCCGCCCCGCGATCAGCATGGCGTCCTCCACCGACCGGGCGATCCCGCCCGGCGGCATCGCAACGTCCAGCGAGCCCATCAGCTCACCGAACCGCCCCCGGTCCTCGGCGGCGTCGATGGCGTCCGGCGGCGTGCCCCACACCGGCACGCCGGCGGCCTCGAGCCCCCGGGCGAGCTTGAGCGGGGTCTGGCCCCCGAACTGCACCAGCACCCCCACCGGCTGCTCGCGGTGGCAGACCTCCAGGACGTCCTCGAGGGTGAGCGGCTCGAAGTACAGCCGGTCGGCGGTGTCGTAGTCGGTCGAGACCGTCTCCGGGTTGCAGTTGACCATCACCGTCTCGTAGCCGGCGTCCTGCAGCGCGAGCACCGCGTGCACGCAGCAGTAGTCGAACTCCACGCCCTGGCCGATGCGGTTGGGGCCGGAGCCGAGCACCAGCACGCGGGGACGTGTCGCGGCGACCACCTCGTCATCGTCCTCGTAGGTGCCGTAGTGGTAGGGGGTCGTGGCGGCGAACTCCGCCGCGCAGGTGTCGACGGTCTTGTAGACCGGTCGCAGCCCGATCGCATGGCGACGGGCACGCACCTGCGCCTCGGAGGTCTGCAGCAGCCGCGCGATGTGCGCGTCGGCGAACCCGTCGCGCTTGGCCTCACGCAGCAGGACGTCGGGGACGGCGGCCAGGTGCTCGCAGGCCCGAAGCTGCCGGCGCCGCTCGACCAGCTGCAGCAGCTGGTCGGTGAACCACGGGTCGTAGCCGGTCAGCCGGCTGACCGCCTCGACCGACCAGCCCCGGGTCAGCGCCTCGTCGACGGCCTCGAGCCGCTGCGGGGTGGGGCGGACGAGCCGCGCGGTCAGCTCGTCGTCGTCGATCTCCAGCGGCGGACCGGACCCGAAGCCGATCCCGCCGTCCTCCAGCGAGCGCAGCGCCTTGTTCAGTGACTCCTTGAAGGTGCGGCCGAAGGCCATGACCTCGCCGACCGAGCGCATCCGCGTGGTCAGGGTGTCGTCGTTGCCCGGGAACTTCTCGAAGGTGAACCGCGGCACCTTGGTCACCACGTAGTCGATGGAGGGCTCGAAGGCCGCCTGCGTCTCGCGGGTGATGTCGTTGGCGACCTCGTCGAGGGTGTAGCCGATCGCGAGCCGCGCGGCGATCTTCGCGATCGGAAAGCCGGTCGCCTTGGAGGCCAGCGCGCTGGAGCGCGAGACCCGCGGGTTCATCTCGATCACGACCTGCCGGCCGGTGGCCGGGTCGACGGCGAACTGCACGTTGGAGCCGCCGGTCTCCACCCCGATGCGCCGCAGCACCGCGAA
>SKSM01000284.1 GCA_007122985.1 Nitriliruptoraceae bacterium
CACAGGCCTACTACGACGAGTTCAGCGGCACCGGCGGCGGCGACCGGCCGCTGGTGGTCTCCTACGCCTCCAGTCCCCCCGCCGAGGTGCTGTTCGCCGAGGAGGAGCTCGACGAGGCACCCACCGGGGTGATCGAGGCGTCGTGCTTCCGGCAGATCGAGTTCGTCGGCATCCTCGAGGGGACCGAGCACGGGCCGCAGGCCGAGCAGCTGGTCGACTTCATGCTCTCCGAGACCTTCCAGGAGGACATCCCGCTGACGATGTTCGTCTTCCCGGCGAACCAGCAGGCCGAGCTGCCGGACGTGTTCGAGGAGTACGCGGTCCTGCCCGACGATCCGCTCGAGATCGATCCCGACCGGATCGGCGAGCACCGCGAGCAGTGGATCGAGCAGTGGACGGCGACGGTGCTGCGGTGAGCCGCCGGTCCGCTGACCACCTGCGAGCATCCGGGCGATGACCTCCGCGGCACGGCCACGGCGCCGTGGCACGACGCTGGCGCTGCTGGCCGTGCCGCTCGCGTTCCTGGCCGTGTTCTTCGTCTGGCCGGTGGCGACGATCGTCGGCACCGGGCTGGCACCCGAGGGCGACCTCGAGCTCGGCGCGATCGGCCGGGTCCTGACCGATCCGTCGGTGCGGTCGGTGGCCTGGTTCACCCTGTGGCAGGCGACGGCGTCGACCGTGCTGACCCTGTTGATCGGCATCCCGGGGGCCTATGCGCTCTCGCGCCTGGAGTTCCGCGGTCGGGCGCTGCTCCAGGCCGGGGTGACCGTTCCGTTCGTGCTGCCGACCGTGGTGGTCGGCTCGGCGTTCCTGGCACTGCTCGGCCCCCGCAGCCCGGTCAACACCGCGCTGACCGTGCTGCTCGGCGACGCCGCACCGACGCTGGACCTGCGACGCACGGTCACCGCGATCCTGATCGCGCACGTGTTCTTCAACTACGCGGTGGTCGTGCGCACCGTCGGCGGCCTGTGGTCGCTGATCGACCCTCGCGTCGAGGAGGCCGCCCGGGTGCTCGGCGCCTCGCGCTGGCAGGCCTTCCGTGAGGTGTCGCTGCCGCTGCTCGCGCCGGCCATCGCCTCCAGTGCGGCGATCGTGTTCCTGTTCACCTTCACCTCGTTCGGGGTCGTGCTGATCCTCGGCGGTCCCGGCCGCGCGACCCTCGAGGTGGAGATCCACCGTGCCACCACCCAGCTGCTCGACCTGCCGCTGGCCTCCGCACTGGCCGTACTCCAGTTGATCGCGGTCGTCGCGGCCCTGCTGGTCTACGGCCGGCTGCAGCGCCGCGCGCCCACGCAGTCGCTGGTGGGCAGTGCCGCGACCAGACGGCCGCCGCGCGGGCGGGGCGAGCGGCTGTTCCTGCGCGGCAACCTCGCGGTGGTGGCGATCCTGCTGGCCTCACCGCTGCTGGTGCTGATCGAGCGGTCGCTGGACACCGGCGACGGCTACGGGCTCGCCAACTGGCGCGCGCTGCTGACCGACGAGCGGGCCACGATCCTGGCGGTGCCCGCCGGCGAGGCGGTGCGAAACTCCCTGCTGTTCGGCGCCTCCGCGACGCTGATCGCGCTGGTCGTCGGGGGGCTCGCGGCCACGGCGGCGACCTCCGAGGCCGGGCGGCTCGCCCGCGTGGTCGACCGGGGTCTGATGGTGCCCCTGGGGACCTCGGCCGTCACGATCGGCTTCGGGTTCCTGATCGCGCTGAACCGACCTCCCGTCGATCTGCGCGGCTCCCCACTGCTGGTCCCGATCGCCCAGGCGCTGATCGCAACGCCCTTCGTGGTCCGCACCCTGCTGCCGGTGCTGCGCTCGATCGACCACCGTCTACGCGAGGCCGCGGCCGTGCTCGGCGCCACTCCCCGGCGGGTATGGCGCGAGGTCGACCTGCCGATCGTCGGCCGGGCCGCCCTGGTCGCGGCCGGGTTCTCGTTCGCCATCGCCGTGGGCGAGTTCGGTGCGACGGTGTTCGTCGCACGTGCCAACCTGCCGACCATGCCGGTGGCGATCTTCCGGCTGCTCGGCCGACCGGGCGTGGCGAACTTCGGGCAGGCCATGGCGATGTCGACGCTGCTGATGGCGGTGACCGCAACGGCGATCCTCGCGATCGACCGGCTGCGGATCGGACAGGTGGGACGGTTCTGATGGCACAGAGCACCGGAGCGCGGCTCGCGGTCGACGGCTTGACCGTCGCCTACGGCCCGGTCGTCGCCGTGCGCGAGCTGGAACTGGCCGCCGAGCCCGGCGAGGTCCTGGCCGTGCTCGGCCCCAGCGGCTGCGGCAAGTCGACGCTGCTGCGCGCCGTCGCCGGCTTGGAGCCGCCCCTCGCCGGCACGATCCACCTCGACGACCGGTCCCTGGAGGGGCTGCGACCCGACCAGCGCGACGTCGGGCTGATGTTCCAGGAGCACGCGCTGTTCCCCCACCGCACGGTCGCCGACAACGTCGCCTTCGGCCCGCGCATGCGCGGCCACGACCGTGCCACGGTCCGCAGGCTGGTCGCCGACGCCCTGGCGCTGGTCGACCTGAGCGAGCTGGCCGACCGCGGGATCACCGAGCTCTCCGGCGGCGAGCGACAGCGCGTGGCCCTGGCACGCGCGGTCGCCCCCCGACCACGGCTGCTGATGCTCGACGAGCCGTTGGGCTCGATCGACCGGGCGCTGCAACAGCGGCTGCTCGACGACCTGCGCAGCGTCTTCGACCGGCTTGGCACGACCGTGCTGCACGTCACCCACGACCAGCAGGAGGCGCTGGCGGTCGCCGACCGGGTCGCGGTGATGCGCGACGCGCGCCTCGAGCAGCTCGGCACCCCCGATCAGCTGTGGCGCGCGCCCCGGACAGCGTTCGTCGCCGACTTCCTCGGGCTCGACCACGTGGCCGACGCGCGGATCCGCGCCGGACGCGCCAGCACCCCGTGGGGCGAGCTCGACCTGCCCGACGCACCCGACGGCGAGCACCAGGTCGTGCTGCTGCCCGATGCGCTGCGCGTCACCGACCCCGACCGGCCCCGTCGGGACACCGAGGTGGCACTGGAGGGCCGGGTCACGGCGCGACGGTTCGCCGGCGACCACGTGCGGGTCACGGTCGCGGTCCCGGACGCGCCGCAGCTCACCGTGCCGGTGTGGGCCGGCCGGGTGCCCGAGCTCGACGACGAGCTCGAGCTGGCACTCGACCCGCAGGCAGTGCGGGTCCTCGAGCCGGAACCGGACGCCACGCCGTAGGCTCGGCGGTCCGACCCGCGACGCGTTGCCGACAGCGACCACGGGAGTCAGTAGGCCATGGACGAGCAGCAGGCCGACGAGCGTTCGACCCGGGCACTGCTGCGGTCGGTGCCGCAGCGCGGACGCCTGGCATCGATCCTGCTGCGCGAGGACCGCCGCGGCACCGTCCGGGCGGTCGACGACGCCTCGGCCGTCGCGGGGCTCGGGCTGGTCGCCGACCACCGCACGCACGGCCGTGAGCCCGATCCGCAGGCGCGACGGCAGGTGACCTTGATCCAGGCCGAGCACCTGCCGGTGGTCGCCGGGCTCGTGGGCCGCGACGGGGTCGCGCCCGAGCTGCTGCGCCGCAACCTCGTCGTCGCCGGCATCAACCTGGCCTCGCTGCACGACCGCCGCTTCTCGATCGGCGAGGTGGAGCTCGAGGGCTCGGGCTGGTGCCACCCCTGCTCGCGCATGGAAGAGGCGCTCGGTCCCGGCGGCTACCAGGCGATGCGCGGCCACGGCGGCATCACTGCACGGGTGCTGACCTCCGGCCGGCTGCGCCGGGACGACATCGTGGTCGCGCTGGACGACGCCACCGGCTGAGCCAACCAGCCCGGCCGCACTGGGGGTCGCACCGCCACCTGGCGGAGCTGGCTGGTGTGTCGCAACGCACGGTTGCGGCGCGGCAGGTGCGCAACCGGCGCTGCCAGCAGCACGTTTCGACACTTTCGGTCGAGATCTGCCTATTGTCGATCCATCTACCGGGGCTTGAGGGAGCCGCGCGCCGGATCGTTCGGTCGACGCGTACCGGTCGGGAGTAGGTACACGAGGGAGCCGGTGCCATGTGGGGTCAAACGCGTAGTCGACGTGTGCTCATAACGGGTCTGGTCCTGGGGCTGATCGCCCCACTGGTGGTGCCGGTCGCGCCGGCGCTCGCCGATGAGGAGGACGCTCCCGAGGTCGCGGCGCTCAAGGGCGCGCTCGTCGACGTCCTCGACGGGCTCGGTGGGATCGACACGGCCGAGGAGATGCTCGACCCCGTGCCGCTGACCCCGGCCGGGCTCGACCGCATCCTGTCGCTGCCGGCGACCTTGGAGGCGCTCGGTGCCAAGGTTGCCGCCGCCGCGGGAGAGCTCGAGGACTTTGCTGGGGAGCTTGCCGACGGCATCGACGTCGTCGACAGCAACGGCACCGACGACCTCGAGGACGCGCTCGACGAGGCGCTGGAGGGCCTCGGGATCGAGGAGCTCAAGCTCCAGGCGCACGATGCGTTTGTGCCCGGCGACTTCGACCTCGACAACGGCGAACTCGACCTGACCGTGAGCCTCGTACGCACCGTCGGGGTGCCGCTGGTGGTGCTCTCCGACCTGGTCGCCTACGACGCGGACGCGATCCCGGTGACCGCGACCTTCTCCGCGGACCTGTCGCTGAGCTTCGACCACGACCCGGAGACCCACGAGCTCGACCTCGAGGTCGAGCTCGGCGAGGTCTCGCTCAGCGGGGAGACCGGCGCCAGCTTCGACGAGGACCCGGACGAGGACGAGGGCGAACGTGCACCGCTTGAGATGAACGTCGGCATCCTGGCGGTGCAGGCGACGGGCACGATCGCCGGCGAGCTGGGGCTCAGCGCCTCGTCGGGTGGCGCCATTCCGCTCGACGACTGGACCACCACCCCCGCACGCGACCTGTTCAGCGTGGACGTCGCCGGAGCGAGCGCGTCAGCCGATCTCGAGCTGGCCGCCAGCCTCGACGGCGTGACGCCCGAGGACGGTGTGACGGGCGCGATCTCGCTCGACTGGCCGCCCGAGTCGGTCAACCTGGACGACCTGGACATCACCGGCTGGCAGGACGCGGTCGAGACCGAGCTCAACGAGCTCGAGGACTTCCGCAACATCTTCCTCGAGGAGGTCGTCGCCGGCATCGCCCAGCTCGCCGTGGCGCTCGGCGCCCCTCAGCAGTCGGGCGTGGCCGACCTGCGCCTGCCGCTGCTGCGCGAGCGCATCAGCGACCTCGCCCACATGGGCCAGGGGGTGCTCGACTGGCTGCTCTCC
>SKSM01000130.1 GCA_007122985.1 Nitriliruptoraceae bacterium
CCCGCTGCGACAAACTGCACCCGCTGCGACAAATTGCACCCGGTCGGGTGGCGCAGCGCCGCCGAGACGGTCAGGTGCGGCGCTGGTCGGCCTCCCACAGCTTGTGCACGGTCTCGTTGCCGAGCTGCGAGACCTGCTCGACAAACCGTGTGCTGTGCTCGAGCTGGGCCTCCGGGTCGAACTCGCCCGAGTCGCCGGCGACCTCCAGCATGTTGTCCAGCACGACCGACACCCCGCCGGCCCGCAGACCCCAGACCCGGGCGAGCACGAAGATGACGCTGGCCTCCATCTCGGCGGCGACGACGTTGAGTCGGCGCAGGTCCTCGAAGTGGTGGCGCCACGAGGACTGCCAGAAGTCCCCGAACGACGAGCCGGGACGCGGGTGGCTGGCATAGAAGGTGTCGGCCGACCGGGTGGTGCCGACGATGTGGCGCAGGTCGAGCTCCTCGGCCGCAGCGATGCAGGCGGCGACCACGTCGTGACTGGCGACCGCGGGGTATTCGATCGGCGCGTAGGTGGCGGAGGCGCCGTCGAGTCGCATGGCCGAGTCCATCACCGCCATCGTGCCGTTGGCGACGTCGTCCTGGACCGTGCCGCAGGTACCGACCCGGATGAAGGTGCGCGCGCCACAGCGGGCGAGCTCTTCCATGGCGATCGAGGTCGACGGCGCACCGATCCCCGTCGAGGTGCACGAGATCGGAGCGCCGCGGTAGTTGCCGGTGTAGGTGACGTACTCGCGGTTGCTGGCCACGTGGCGGGCCTCGTCCCAGCTCTGGGCGATCACCTCGACGCGGCCCGGATCACCCGGCAGCAGGACGTAGGGTGCGACATCTCCCGGGGCGGTCTTGAGGTGGTACTGGACGGCCATGGCGGGTCCTTTGCCGGGCGGTGTCGGGCAACGGCGTGGGGGCGCGGCGTCAGGTGGTGGCGACCGTCGCCCGGGCGCAGCGGACGAAGCGCTCCACCGCGTCGAGGTCCTTGCGAAAGCCCCCGCCCGCGACCGGTTCGTTGGTGAGGGTCAGGCTGTCGACGCCCGCGGGGCGGACGGCGCGGATCGCATCGGCGACGTTGTCCGGGGACAGCCCGCCGGCGAGGATCACCGGCACGTCGACGCGGGCGACGACCTCGGCGCTGATCGACCAGTCGTGGACGGTCCCGGCCGCGCCGATGCCCTGCACGTCGTCGGTGACGGAGTCGAGCAGCAGGTGGTCGGCCACCGGCGCGTAGGCGATCGCCTGCTCGACCGCCGACGGACCGGTGACCGGGATGGCCTGCATCAGCTGCAGGTCCGGCAGGTTGTCGTGCAGCCGTCGGCGCAGCGCAGCGACCGTGTCGGGCGGCAGTGCCTCGAGTTCGCCGCACAGGTGCAGCACGTCGGGGCGGAGCGACCGGGCCAGCTCGACGATCTCGGTCGGTTCGGTGGACACGGTCAGGGCCGAGCTCGCGGCCCGTCCGCGCAGGGCTGTGACGATCTCACGGCCGGTCGCGGGGTCGATCTCGCCCGGCAGACCGATGCCGCTGACGGTCAGGCCGACCCGGTCGACGCCGACGCGCGCGAGCGCGAGCGCCTCGTCGGCGGACTGGGCGGTGTAGATCTGGACCAGCACCGGTATTCCTCGACGCGGCGTCGCTCGACGTGCGGCCAGCCGCGGGCACGTCGGCGGCCGTCGGGACGGGCAGGGTAGGCCGTCGCGGTAGGGTCGCCGACCGTGTCCCCGTCTGACCACGCTGAATCCGCCGCCGCCCCTGGGGCGCGCGGGCCGGTCGGTGCGTCTCGGCCGCGCGTCGCCGCGCTCGGCGACCTCAACCTCGATCTGACCCTCGAGGTGCCCGGCCATCCGCCGGCCGGTGGCGAGGCGTTCGCCACCGCGCAGCACAGCGGGGTGGGTGGCTCGGCGACCAACACCGCGATCGTGCTGGCGCGCGCCGGTGTCCACTGCCGTCTGCTGGCGTGTGTCGGCGACGATCCGTGGGGCCACCACCTCCTCGGCCTGCTGAGCGCAGCCGGCACGGACGCGCCCGATGTCGCCGCCGTCCAGCGGCACGCGTCCGAGCCGACGCAGGTCAACGTGGTCGCCGTCACCCCCGACGGCGAGCGGACGATGTACGCCTACCGCGGAGCCAACACCCGGCTGGCGCCGACCCAGCAGCTGCTGGAGGTCGTCGGCGACAGCGAGGTGCTCCACCTCTCCGCCTACGCCCTGCTCGCCGCACCGCAGCGCGACACCGCGCAGGCGGCGGTGGCGGCGGCGTCGTCCGCCGGACGGCCGGTGGTGGCCGATGTCCCGGTCGGGCCGGCCCTGGAGGTTCCCGAGCACCTGCGGGCCGTCCTGCCGTCGGTCCACACCCTGGTGGCCTCCGCCGCGGAGGCGCAGGCGATCACTGCCACCGCGGACGCCGGCAACGCGGTCGGTCGGCTGCTCGAGCTCGGCGTGCGGCGGGTCGCGCTCAAGCTCGGACGCGAGGGCTGTCGACTGGTTCGGTCCGACGGAGAGGTCGCAGTGCCGGCGGCCACGGTCGAGCCGCTGGACACCACCGGCGCGGGTGACAGCTTCGCGGCCGGGGTGGTGCTCGGCCTCGCGCACGGGTGGGACGACCAGGCGACCGGGGAACTCGCCGCTGCGCTCGGAGGCCTCGCGGTCACCCGTCGCGGCGCCGGACTGGCGCTGGCCTCACGCCGCGAGATCGCCGACCTGGTGGCACGGCTCGAGCGGTCCTGAGGCCGGCCGACGCCCGGCTACAGGTGTGCGCGGTCGACGGCGTCCGGCATGGTGGCGTCCAGCGGCTGCGGGCAACCGAGCAGGTAGCCGGCGGCGGTGTCACAGCCGAGCTCGGCGAGCGCGGCCCACTGGGCGGGCTGCTCGACGCCTTCGGCGGAGGCGCTCGCGCCCAGCGCGTGGGCGAGCTGGATGATCGCACCGACGACCGACCGGCCGTTGGCGCGATCGAGTTGTGCAACGAACGTCCGGTCGATCTTGATGACGTCGATCGGGTAGTGCTGCAAGGCGCTCATCGAGGAGTAGCCCGTGCCGAAGTCGTCGATCGCGAGCGGTACCCCCAGCCGGTGCAGGCGGTCGAGCTGTGCGTTGACCGTCTGCGGGTCGTGGACCAGGGTCCGCTCGGTCAGCTCGACGCCCAGCTGGCCGGGGTCGAGCCCGTAGGCCTCCTGGGTGGCGGCGAGCCGATCGACGAACGCGTCGGTGGACAGCTGCTGCGGGGCGACGTTGATCCACACCGGGCCGCAATCGGATCCCGCTGGTGGCCCTGCAGCGATGCTGCGCGCGGCCGCGCCCAGCACCCAGTCACCGATCGGGAGGATCAGGCCGCTGTCCTCGGCGATGTCGATGAAGGAGCCCGCGGGGAGCAGCCCCCGCTGCGGATGGTGCCAGCGCAGCAGTGCCTCGAGGCCGCACCGCCGGCCGGTGGCGATGTCGTAGATCGGCTGGTAGTGCAGCGCGAGCTCGTCGCGGCTCCTGGCCGCGCGCAGGCCGTCCTCCAGGTCGAGTCGCTCCACCGCCTGCTGGTGCAGCGGCTCGTCGTAGACCACGGCCTGACCATTGCCGCTGCGCTTGGCGGCGAACAACGCGGCGTCAGCGTTGCGGATCAGTGTGGCGGCGTCGTCGCCCTCCGCGGCCACGGCCAACCCCACGCTGGTGGTCACCGACACCGTGCGTGCCCGGACCTGGTAGGGGGTGCTCAGCAGGTCGCGGAGTCGCCGGCTGAGCTGCAGCGCTGAGGCGACACCGCCGTCGGTGACGAGCAGGAACTCGTCACCGCCGAACCGGCACGCGGCCGTCTCCGGGGCGACCTGGTCGCGGAGCCGGCAACCGATGTCGGCCAGCACCTCGTCGCCCACGGCGTGACCGAGGCCGTCGTTGACCAGCTTGAAGTTGTCGAGGTCGAGGAACAGCACCACCGACGACAGCCCGGTGCGCAGCCGCTCGTCGAGCTGACGTTCGAACTCCTGACGGCTGAGCAGCCCGGTGAGCTCGTCGTGGGCGGCGGTGTAGGCGAGCTGCCGCTGTGCGGTCTCGGCCGACTGACGAGCGGCGCGCTCGGCCGCAATCACACGCTGCTGCTGCGCCTGGTAGGCCACCCGGTCGGTGACGTCCAGGAAGAACGCCGCGATTCCGTCCTCGGTCGGAAAGACGCGTTCTTCGTACCAGCGCTGCCACGGCTCGTAGAAGGCCTCGAACACCAGCGGCTCGCGCGTCTCGGCCACCTGCCGGTACCGACTCGCGAAGTCGGTGTCCTCGAGCTCGGGAAACGCCTCCCACAGCACCTGACCGACCAGCTCGTCGCGAGGGCGGCCGAGCACCAGCTCGGCGCTGCGGTTGACGTGGGTGAAGCGCCAGTCGTGGTCGAACGCGTGGTAGCCGTCGGTGACGCTGTCCAGCGCCTCGACCACGCGCAGCGCGGCGTCCTCGCGGTCGGTGACGTCCATGACGATGCCGTCGAGTCGTTCTGGGCGCCCCTGCGCGTCACACACGGCCCGTGCGCGCTCCATCGTCCAGCGCACCGACCCGTCGCGCCGGTGCACCCGGAAGATGTGCTCGTAGGAGTGGCCGCTGGTCAGGGACTCGTCCACCATCCGTCGCAGCGTCGGCAGGTCATCGACGTGCACCGCGGCCAGGCAGTCCTCGATGGACATCGCCGGCCCGTCGGGGTCGCCACCGAACAGCTCCGCGCAGAGCGGATCGTGGACGAAGCGCTCGTCAGCGAAGTAGTACTCCCAGGTGCCCAGCTGCCCGGCGTCGAGCGCGAGACGCAGGTGCTGCGCCGTTCCGACCAGCTGCCGGTGCTCCTGCTCGCGCTGGGTCACGTCGCGTTGCACGGCCACGAAGTTGATGACCGTCCCGGCCTGGTCACGGACGGGCGAGACGTCCAACTCCACGACGAACGGGCGACCGTCGGCTCGGCGGCTGTGCAGCACGACGCGGGCGGGTTGCTGCTGCTCCAACGCCGAGCGCAGCCGGTCGAGCTCGGCCTGATCGGTCTCGGCCGACTGCAGCAGGCGCGGGGAGCGGCCGATGACTTCCTCTGCCGCGTAGCCGGTCATCCGGGTGAAGGCGGGGCTGGCGTGGAGGATGCGCGGGCCCGGCTCGTCCACCTGCGCGTCGGTGACCAGCAGCGCCACCTCGGAGGCGCCGAACAGTGCGTCTGCGACGGCAGCCCAGTCCCCGATGGGCGAGTGATCGGACATACGCTCTCGAATCGCCGGGCCCTCCGCCACGGCGGCAGAATCGTATCCTCGGGCGGCGGGTCGTGATCGCCAGACCCGGCCAGCAGCGTCGAGTGGAAGGACGGACCGTGTCCCACGTTGCCCACTGGCACTCACCGGTCCTGCGCTCGGTGCGCCCCGTCGTCGAGCGCTCCCGACACGTGAGCGTGTCCGCAGCGGCGGTCGAGTCGGTGGCGTCGTGGCTCGCCTACGAGGAGCTGCCGTTCCCGCGCAACCTGTCGACCGCGCCCTACGACCGTGACGAGGACCCCGACCGCGCGATCGACCTGATCATGCTGGTGTCGTGCCTGAACTTCGCGTTCACCGACTTCGACACCGGCGAGAAGTTCGTCGTCGAACGCGACGGGGTGCCGCTGGTCGACACCGACGGGATGTCGGCCTGCATCCACGACGCACTTGCGGACGGCGTGCCGCTGCTCGACGGCAGCTACCTGGCACAGGTCTCCCGCGACGACCTGGACCGGATCTTCCGCGGGTCGATCACCATGCCCCTGCTCGACGAGCGGACGCGCATCCTCAACGACGTCGGCCGCGTGCTCGTCGACCACTACGCAGGGCGCTTCCACCGGTTCGTGGCCGACTGCGCGCCCGCGATGTACGCCGAGGGCGACGGTCTGCTCGAGCGGCTGGTGGCCGAGTTCCCCCGGTTCGACGACGTTGCTGACTACCACGGCCACCGGGTGCTGTTCTACAAGCTCGCCCAGCTCGCCCTGTGGTCGCTGCACGGCGCGGGGCTGGTCGCCATCGCCGACCTCGATCGCATGAGCGCGTTCGCCGACTACATCGTCCCGGTCGCGCTGCGGGTCATGGGCATCCTCGACTACGCCCCGCAGCTCGAGCAGGCCATCACCGACGGCGAGCTGATCGAGCGCGATAGCGACCAGGAGATCGAGATCCGGGCCAACACCCTCCACGCCACCGCGCTGCTGGCCGACGCGGTCAACGCCCGGCGGCCCGAGCACCTGCGGGTGGTCATCCCCCAGATCGACTTCCGGCTGTGGAAGCACTACCACCCGACCTTCTGGCCGCACCACCTCACCGTGACGACCATGTACTGAGCGGCCGCGGACCGGTCACCGGTGCGGCGGCACGCCCGCGTCAATCGGAGGCGGTCGGCGCCAGCAGCTCCGGTGGGAGGTCGGCCGCGTGCGGGAAGCTCGACTGCGTGCCACGGCCGGTCACGCTGATCGCCGCGATCCGTGACGCCCGGCCGGCCGCGTCGCGCAGGTCCGCTCCGCCGGCCAGGAAGTGGGCGAGACTGCCCACGAACGCGTCCCCGGCCCCCGTGGTGTCCACCACCTCGACGTCCTCACTGGGCAGTGCGGTCGCACCATGGTCGTCGACCACCAGGCAGCCACGCTCGCCGAGGGTGAGCACCACCGCGGCCGTGCCGCGTTCGCGCAGCAGCTGTGCCTGCTCGGTCGCCTGCTCGAGGGTCTCGACCGGGCCACCGGTCAGCAGGCTCGTCTCGGGCTCGTTCGGGCAGAGGATGTCGGCGTGCAGGTAGAGCTCGTCGGGCAGCTGTTCACGCGCCGGGGCTGGGTTGAGGATGGTCGAGACCCCCTCCTCGCGGGCGATGCGCAGCGCGGCCGCGGTGACCTCCAACGGGATCTCGAGCTGACAGACCACCACACCGGCCGCCGCGATGCTCGGGCGCGCCTGCTCGATCTCGTCGACGCTCAGCAGATCGTTCGCGCCGGTGACGATGATGATCGCGTTGGCCCCGTGCGGGTCCACCGCGATCGGCGCCACCCCGGAGAACGCCGCGTCCGTGCGATGGACGTGGGTGGTGTCGACCCCCTGCGCGCGGAAGTTGTCATGCGTCCCGTCGCCGAACACGTCCGTGCCGAGCTTGGCGACCATCTCCACCGCCGAGCCGAGCTTGGCGGCCATCACCGCCTGGTTGGCTCCCTTGCCGCCGTAGCCCATCTGGAACGACGACCCGTGGAGGGTCTCGCCGGCGGTCGGCAGCCGCGGGACGTAGCTGATCAGGTCAAGGTTCGCCGCGCCGACCACCACGACCGGTCCGCGGCTCACCGGGGGCCTCCTTCTGTGCGGTGCATGTGCTCGCCCTTCGGGTCGTGGGTCGTGGCCGCCGGCGGTGCTTCCCGGATGTCCAGGGACCTGGCGACCTGTTCGACCGCGGTCAGCACCGCATGTGACGGTGGCGTGCCCGGATCGTAGTGACTGCCCTCGATCCCGATCAGGGTGAGGTCGCGGGGCATGCGGCCCAGTGCCCGTGCGAGCCCCAGCGAGGTCGCCACGCCCAGGTCGTGGGTGCCCGACCCGGACGGGGGTGCCACCGCCAGGAGCTCGTCGTGGGTCCAGCGCAGGATCGTGCCCGGCTCCGATCCGGTCCGGACCGCGTCGATGATGATCACCTGTCCGGCGGTGCTCCACAGCGGATCGGTCAGCAGGCTGCTCGGGTCGGCCGTCACGCGCCGCAGGGTCAGGTCGGGCCGGCCCTGGAGCAGGTCGATCACCAGCCAGCCGGCCGCGTCGTCGCCACGGTCGGGATGGCCGACCCCGATGACCAGCGTGGTCATCGCCGCTCGACCGTGAGGTCGAGGAAGTGGGTCGAGCAGGAGATGCACGGGTCGTAGTTGCGGATCGCCTGCTCGCACGCCCACTGCAACGGCTCGTCGCCGAGGTCGAGGTTGGCCTGCACGAACTCGAGCAGGTCCGCCTCGATCGCCGGCTGGTTCTGTGAGGTCGGCGGCACGATCACCCCGTCGGCGATGTGGCCGTCGGCAGTGATCTCGTAGCGGTGGTAGAGGATGCCGCGGGGCGCTTCGGTCGCGCCGTGGCCGATGCCGGCCACCGGTACGACCTCCACGGCGGACACCGGGGGTGGGACGTAGGCCGCGATCAGGCGCAGCGCCTCGTCGATGGCGTAGACCGTCTCGATCGCGCGGACCACGATGCTGCGGTAGGGGTTGGTCACCGGTGGGGTGCAGCCGACCTCGTCGGCCAGTGCGGCGATGTCCGAGGGCAGGCGGTCGGCGTTGAGGTTGAACCGGGCGAGCGGTCCGACCAGATAGGTCCCGCCGTCGCGCATGCGGCCGTGCAGCGCGGTGGAGTGGGGCAGGTGCTCCTCGTGGAAGTGCTCGGGCCAGTCCTCGACCGGGATGTCCAGGCCGGAGCTGCTGATCACCCGGCCACGCTCGATCGGGTAGTCGCTCGCGCCGGGGGGTCCGGAGCCCGCTTCCGGGCGCAGCGCTACGTGGGTGTGGGCCTGCTCGAGGTGTGGGAAGGTGAAGCCGGCCACGAGCCGCACGGCGTCGATGGCGGCGTCACGGGCCCAGGTCAGCTCCTCGACCAGCGCCTCGAGCTGCTCACGGCGGGGAGCACGGTGGAAGCCGCCCACCCGCACGTTGATGGGGTGGATCGCGCGGCCCCCGATGACCTCGAGCAGCTGGTTGCCGATCTTGCGCATCCGCAGTGCCGTCTCGACGAGCTCACGGTGGTCGGCGGCCATCTCGATCGAGCCCTGGTAGCCGAGGAAGTCCGGCGCGTGCAGCATGAAGACGTGCAGGACGTGGCTCTCGATCCACTCTGCGCAGTACAGCAGGCGTCGCAGCTGGCGGATGCCGTCTGGCATCTGCACGCCACGCTCGCGCCCGGAGCCGGGCTCGACGCACAGTGACTCGATCGCGTTGATGGCCGAGAGCTGGTAGGCGACGGGGCAGATGCCGCAGATGCGCGCGGTGATGTCGGGCGGCTCGAGGAAGTGGCGGCCACGCAGCAGCGCCTCGAAGTAGCGGGGCGGTTCGTAGATGTTGAGCTCGACGTGCTCGACCCGCCCGTCGGTGACCTGGACGTGCATCGCACCCTCGCCCTCGAGCCGTGCGAGTGCCTCGACGGAGATGCGCCGGTCGTGGGTGTGGCTCACGGAGCGACCTCCTCGTGGCGGCGTGACTCGGACCGGAATGCCGGCGCGTCGGCGTTGAACGTCCGGTAGAGGCGCAGCAGCTCGGGGTGGTCCACACCGAACTGCTCCTCGAGCCAGTCGCTCAGTGAGCGCGGGTTGGGGCTCTCGGCCGGTCCGAAGCAGCCGTAGCAGCCGCGGTCGTACGCGGGGCAGCGCGCGCCGCAGCCGGCCTGGGTGACCGGTCCCAGACACGGGGTGCCGTGGGCGACCGTGACGCAGATGTTGCCGCGCAGCTTGCATTCGACGCACACCGAGTGGGTGGGCGTCACCGGCTTGCGACCGGCGAGGATGGCGTTGATGACCTCGACGAGTTGGCTGGTCTCGATCGGGCAGCCACGCAGCTCGAGATCGACCGAGACGTGCTCGGCGACGGCGGTGGAGTCGGCCAGGGACGCGACGTACTGCGGTTGGGCGTAGACCAGCGAGCGGAACTCGTCCATGTCGCCGAAGTTGCGCAGGGCCTGGATCCCACCGGCGGTGGCACACGCCCCGATGGTGATCAAGGTGGTCGAGATCTCGCGGACGTGGCGGATCCGCTCGGCGTCGTCGGGCGTGGTGATCGAGCCTTCGACCAGTGAGAGGTCGTAGGGGCCCTCGACGACCTCACGGGTGGCCTCGAGGAAGTAGGCGATCTGGACCTCGTCGGCGATGGCCAGCAGCTCGTCCTCGGCGGAGAGCAGCGACAGCTGGCAGCCGTCGCAGGAGGCGAACTTCCACACCGCCACCTTCGGCCGCGCGATGTCCTGTGTCATGACGCTCCACCCCCTCGGTGCGTGCCGGATGCGGCCGCACGCACCCACGGCTCACAGCTCACGGATCTCCATCAGGTCGGCGACCTCGGGCCAGGCGAACACCGGCCCGTCCCGGCACAGGAACAGCGGCCCCAGCTGGCAGTGACCGCAGGTGCCCACGCCGCACTTCATGTTGCGCTCCAGCGTCACGAAGATGCGTTCGGCCGGAACTCCGCGGGCGAGCAGCGACTGCGCGCTGAACCGCATCATCACCTCAGGCCCGCAGACCAGTACCACGGCGTTCTCCGGGTCGAACGGCACGCGGGGGATGAGCTTGGTGACCACCCCGACACGGCCGGACCAGCCCCGGACCGCGCTGTCCACGGTGGTGTGCACGTCGATGCTGCGGTCGGCGTCCCAGCGCTCGAGGTCGTCGCGGAACACCAGGTCGCGGGGGCTGCGGGCCCCCACTAGCAGCACCACGCGCCCGAACCGCTCGCGTTCGCGTAGGGCGTACGCGATCGCCGGGCGCACCGGGGCCATGCCGATGCCGCCGGCCACGATCACCAGGTCGCGGCCGGCAGCCTCGTCGAGCGGCCACGGACGGCCGTAGGGGCCGCGGATGCCGATCGTCGCACCCGGCTGCAGGTCGTTGAGCGCCTTGGTCACCCACCCGACGGCGCGGATGGTGTGCGACAGCAGCCCGGGCGTGGCCGGATCGGAGGAGATCGAGATCGCGGCCTCGCCGACCCCGTAGACGTAGACCATGTCGAACTGGCCCGGCTGGAAGGCGATCGGCTCCTGCTCGGGCCGCACGTCGATGGTGACGATGTCGTGGGTCTGGTGGCGGACGGTCGACACCTGGTAGGGGCGACCGGTCAGCGGACCGCGCGGCGGGGCGTCAGCGAGGCTCATGGTGGACATCCAGCAGTTGGACCCGGGCGGCCTGCAGCCGTTCGACGACCACGCGACCGAGCCGCAGGACCAGGTCGCGACCGAGCGCCGGGTGTGCGTCGATCAACACGCGCAGATGCTCGCCGTCGATCCGCAGCAACCGCGTCGAGGTCAGGCAGCGTCCGTCGAAGGCCCAGCTGCGCGGCGGGAACAGCCACGACCAGCCGATGACGTCGCCGGAGTGGATCGTCTCGATGGTGATCGGTCCGCGGGAGGGGTCGGAGACCTCCAGCGCCACCGCACCCTCGACGACGAGGTAGAGGGCGTCGGCGGTGTGGCCGTGCCGGATGACGAACTGGTCGGTCCCGAGCGTGCGTTCGCTCGCACCGTCGGCGATCAGCGCGAGGTGCTCGGCGTCCAGCGCGGCGAAGAAGGGGTGGCTGGCGAGTGCCACCTGGACGGTGTCGGACTCGCCTGCGTTGAGTGGCTCGTAGGTGCCCATCGGCCGGTCTCCTCCGTCAGGTGGCTCCCGGGTCGGAGGCGCGCCGGATGGCGTCGGCCTCCACGGTGATGTCGATGCCCACCGGACACCAAGTGATGCACCGGCCGCAGCCCACGCAGCCGGATGTCCCGAACTGGTCGATCCAGGTGGCCAGCTTGTGCGTCATCCACTGGCGGTAGCGCGCCTTGGTGGAGCTGCGCACGCTGGCGGGGCCAGCGTGGCTGAACTCCAGCCCGAAGCACGAGTCCCACCGGCGGTCGCGGAAGGCGTTCGCGCCGGTCAGGTCGGTGGTGTCCTCGACCGTCGTGCAGAAGCAGGTCGGACATACCAGGGTGCAGTTGGTGCACGCCAGACAGCGGTCGGCGATGTCGTCCCAGCGGGGATGCTCGAGGTTGCCGAGCAGCAGGTCGTGCAGGCCGTCGGTGTCGAGCTCGCGGCCCATCCCGGCGGTCGCGGTGGCGATGACCTGCTCACGGGCGGTGATGTCGTGGTGGGTCGGCTCGCCGCGCTCGAGCGCGGCGAGCAGCTCGGCTCCGGCCTCGGTCACGGCGCGGGCCAGGAACCGGTGCTCGCCGTCGAGCAGCTCGGTCAGCACCAGGTCGGCTCCCTCGGTCACGCCCGGCCCGGTGCCCATCGATGCGCAGAAGCAGGTGCCGGCCGGTGACCCGCACTCGACAGCGATCAGCAGCACGTCCGACCGGTGGGCGACGTACACCTCGTCCTGGTAGGCGCCCTGGAGGAAGACGCGGTCCTGGACGGCGATGGCCGCCAGCTCGCAGCCACGGACCCCGAGGAAGGCGATCCGCGCCGATTCATGCCTCTCCTGGGTGACGTGGAAGCTCGCGTCGCCGTCGGAGGTGGCCGTCCACAGCCGCTGGCGCGGCGGGAACAGCTCGCGCTTGGGGCTCGAGGGCCCCACGGCGTAGCCGAACAGCGCCTCGTCGTCCCGGCGCTGCAGCCGGTAGGTGCCGGGCGCCTGCTCGTCGGTCCAGCCCCGCGGCAGGTCGCTCAGCTCGTGGAGCTCGCCGTGGAGGATCGAGCCATCCCGGACCGTCGGGCCGATGACGCGGTAGCCGTCACCACGCAGCGTCCCGATCAGGGTGCCGAGCTCGTCGACGGCGATGACGACAGGATCGGCGAGCTGCGCACCATCCATCCCGCGCCTTCCGACGCCGTGTGAGGTCGTGACCTCACGCTACGCACGTGATTGCGCGCTCCACAGAGACGATGGTCCCGACGCTGAGGGAACCTCGCCGCTCGGTACACGGGTGTGCGTGCGCATGGCGGTTCGGCTCGCGGTCACGGGTCCGACCGACGGGTCGTTGGTCCCTGTCCGCGGGTCCGCCCCGCTGCCATGCTCACAGACGGGACGTGCACACGGATCCGACGGATCCGTCGGTGCGCGTTGGAGGCATGTGTCGCCGCACGCGGACGGCTCGCCCGATGGCGCCCGCCGAGCGGAAGGAGCCATGGTGGTTTGCGTGATCGTCGAGGACCTGCACAAGCACTACGGCGACAACCACGCGGTTCGTGGGTTGGACCTGCAGGTCGAAGAGGGGGAGGTGCTGGCCATCGTCGGACCCAACGGCGCCGGCAAGACCACCACCGTGGAGATCCTGGAGGGGCATCGTCGTCGCAGCAGCGGCCGTGTCGAGGTGCTCGGGTTCGATCCGGAGACCGGGGGCCGCGCCTTCCGCGAGCGCATCGGCATCGTGCTGCAGGAGGCCGGCATGGACGAGCGTTTCAGCGTTCGTGAGCTGGTCAGCCTCTACGCCGGGTTCTATCCGGCTCCACGCGCGGTGGACGAGGTCATCGAGGTGGTGGGACTCACCGGCAAGGCGGATGCCCGCACCAAGACGCTCTCGGGCGGCCAGCGACGGCGCCTGGACCTCGCGCTTGGGCTGATCGGAGATCCGCAGCTGCTATTCCTCGACGAGCCGACCACCGGGTTCGACCCGACGGCCCGCCGTCAGGCGTGGGACGTGGTCGCGGGGCTGTGCGCGATCGGCAAGACCGTGCTGCTGACCACCCACTACATGGAGGAGGCGGCGAACCTCGCCGACCGCGTCGCGGTGGTCGCCGGTGGGCAGCTGGTCGCACTCGGCACCCCTGACGAGCTCGTCGACCGCGTGGAGGGCGACCAGGCGGTGATCAGCTTCCAGCTGCCGGCCGGGGTCGCCGCTGCGGACCTGCCGGGCTTCGCGGGCCAGCTGTCCCTCGACGGCGATGCGGTGCAGGTGCGCTCTGCCGTGCCGACCCGTGATCTGCAGGCGCTGACCGGTTGGGCGGTCGACCGGGGCGTGGAGATCGCACAGCTGCGGCTGCAGCGCCGCAGCTTCGAGGACGCCTACCTCGACCTGGTCGGCGAGGTGGCCGCCACCAACGGTGCCGGCGACGACCCCGCGGAGGTGGGTGCGCATGGCTGAGGCACTGCGCACCCCACCGGCCGCCGACGTCCCACAGCCGCGCGGCGACGTCGGCCAGTGGGCACCGACGGCGCGGCTGGTGGCCGACCAGGTGATCCACGCCAGCCGCGACGCGTGGCGGACACCCGCATCGATGCTGGTCACCTTGATCTTCCCGGTGTTGTTCCTGGTGGTCAGCGCGCTCGCCGTCGGTGACGTGCGCACCGGTCCGGGCGCCGACGCGGTGATCCAGCGGCTCGTCCCCGCCGCCGCGGTGTTCGCGACGGCGATGGCCGCGTTCGTGATGCTCGCGTTCGGGGTCGCGGTCGCGGGCGAGCAGGGTGTGCTCAAGCGGCTGCGCGGCACGCCGTTGCCCCTGTGGGCCCATCTGGCCGGTCGCACGGCCGCCGCGGCCTGGGTGGCGGTGCTCGGCACGGCCCTGATGGTCGTGGTGGGCGCGGCCGGCTACGGGCTCGAGGTCACCGCACGGACCCTGCCCGCCGCCCTGTTCGGACTGCTGGTGATGATCGCGAGCTTCGCGGCGCTGGGCTTCGCCGTGGCGGCCGTCGTCCGCTCGAGCCAGGCCGTGCTGAGCCTGACGATGGGGGCGGTGGTGTTGCTCGGCTTCGTCTCCGACCTGTTCGCCTTCGGAACGACCACACCGAGGTGGCTGGAGGTGATCGGGTGGGCGCTGCCGCTGCGCCACGCGGTCGAGGTGCTCGCCGCTCCGTTCGAAGCAGGTGTGACCGGAGGCGGGGTCGCGGCAGGGAGCCTGGTCGCCCTGCTGGGCTGGGGGACGGCGGGTGCCCTCGTCGCGCTGCGCTTCCTCGGGCGGGAGCGTGCGATGGCCGTCGGTCCGCGCCTCGCCGGCCGCGTGGGTCGTCGTGCCGGGCGGGTCGGCGCGTTCGCCTACGGTTCACCGTCGGCGCTCGGACTGGTCTGGGGCCAGCTGCGCCATGCCAATCGGGGCATCTGGCGTGAGCCGGTGTTCGCGTTCTTCGCGCTGGCGATGCCGGCGCTCTTCGTGGTGCTGCTGCCGACCGTGACCGGCAACCCGGACATCGACGGCGTGAGCTTCGCGGTGTCGATGACCACCGGGATGCCGGTGTTCGGTCTGGCCCTGACCGCCTATGTCGCACTGCCCGAGACCGTCGCCGCGGCGCGGGACAAGGGGCTGCTCAAGCGCCTGCGCGGCACGCCAGTGCCGGCCTGGGCCTACCTCGCCGGTCGGATCGTGTCGGTGTTCTGGGTGGGGGCCTTGACGGTGACGATCGTGCTCGGCGCCGGATGGCTGTTGTACGACGCGACGCCGGTTGCCGCCGGTCTGCCCGTGCTGGTCCTGGTGTTGCTGGCCGGGACCGCCTGCCTCGCGGCGCTCGGGATGGCGGTCGCCAGCCTCGCCCCGACCGCGGAGTCCGTCCCTGCCATCACCCTGGCGAGCTTCCTGCCGCTGGTGTTCGTCTCCGGCATCTTCCCGCTGGGGGATGCGCTGCCGGAGGTGGTCGCCGCCGCTGCCGGCTGGCTGCCGCTGGCCCCGATGGTCGACGCGACCCGTGAGGCCTTCACCGCCGGTGCCGTGGCCGGCCGCGAGCTCGCGATCGTCGGCGGCTGGACGCTCGTGGGGATCGTGGTCGCGCTGACCCGCTTCCGGTGGGAGCCCTGACCCACGCCCGTCCGGGCGGCACGAGGCCAGCAGCGGCTGCGGCAATCCGCACCCGCTGCGAGGATCCGCACCCGCTGCGAGGATCCGCACCCGCTGCGAGGATCCGCACCCGCGGCGTGGCGCGCCGCGCCGCCTCCCTGGCGGGTGCAGTTCGTCTCACCGGGTGCAGAATGACGCAGATCTGCGTCAAAGTGCACCCGGTGAGAGATTCCGCGCCCGCTGAGAGGATTTGCGCCCGGTGAGAGGATTTGCGCCCGGTGAGAGGATTTGCACCCGGTGAGAGGATCTGCACCCGCTGCGACGTTCTGCACCCGCTGCGATGACGTGCCGCGGGCGGGGTGTTGTGGCACGTCAGGTACTCGACCGGCGGGTGCGCTTGATGCCGGCCCGCTTGAGTGTCGCCGCGGGGACACCGGCTTCGCGCCAGGCGGTGTAGGTGATGCCCTTGCGCTCGGAGTATTCGGCGGCCGCGTCCACGAAGGCATGCTCGAGTGCCTCGAGGTCCGGCTCCTCGCCGATCTCGACGAGTCGTTGCTCGAGGTCCAGGCGCTTCTGGATCAACTCGACCCGCTTGGCCGGGTCCTCTTCGGTGTCGATCTGCTCCTGGATCTCTGGGATCCTCGCTTCGATCGTTGACCGATCGAGCTTGCGTCCGGGGCGTCGTTCCTGTTCGAGTGCCGAGAGGTAGTCGCGCACCGCTTTGCCCTGTGCGCGCCCCTTGGCGAGCGCTGCCTTGTGCTCGTCACTCATCTGGCGTGCCACGATTTCCTCCTGCGACTGGTGCCACGGGCACTGGGATCGGTCGCGCGGCTCGTGGCAGACTCATTGGACGATACCAAGTACGTAGGTTCGCCGGTATTTTGGGGCTGCGACGGCTGTGGGCCGCAGGGCCGGCGGAGCACGGCCCGCTGCGGTCTGCGCTCGGTTGCGGTCCGACGCGCGACGCTCACTACGATCGCTGCCGTGGTCAGCAGCGTCGCCGGTCGAGCGGGGCGCCCAGCGCCGGAAGGATCCACTGTGCCAATCGAACTTCCATCCGCGCGGTCCGTCGCCGAGAACCCCAGCCAGGCCCAGTTGCGGGAATGGGTCCTCGCCTCCATGCCCAACGTCCAGGTGACCGAGTTCGGCAACGTCAACTACCGGGCCAGGGTCAAGTCTCGGCTGGGCAAGTCGACGTTCTTCGTCTCGGACGAGCCCAACGCCAAGCCGACGATCCCGCGGGCGGAGGCTGCTGAGTGGGCGGCCAAGCAGGACGCCTACATCGCCGATCAGGACATGGTGCTGATCGAGGGCACCATCGGGCCCGACGAAGGATTCCGTACCGGCGCACGGTTGTTCATGGAGCGGCGCAACTCCAACATCCCGGCCATGCAGCAGCAGCTGTGGTTCGATCCGGAGGGGGACTTCGTCCCGGAGTTCACGGTCATCTACACCCCGAACATGCCGGCGCCGGGGATGCCGGACGACTGCCTGATCACCGTGGACCTCGACACCTGGACCACCCGCGTCTTCGGGTCCGACTACTTCGGTGAGTCGAAGATGGGTGGCCTGCGGATGTGGAACCGGCTCGTCTACGACCGCGGTGGCCTGGCCATGCACTCGGGTGCGAAGACCTTCCCGGCCGAGGAGACGGCCTCCGGTGAGGAGGAATTGGCGCTGATCATCGGCTTGTCGGGCACCGGCAAGACGACCACGACGTTCCGGAACGTCAAAGGCTCGCTGCCGGTCCAGGACGACTTCATCGCCCTGATGCCCGGCGGCAAGGTGTACACCACCGAGGACGGCTGCTTCGCCAAGACGTTCGGGTTGGATCCAGACGACGAGCCCACGATCTATGCCGGCGCGACCGCACCGGATGCGTGGCTCGAGTCGGTCAGTGTCGATGACGATGGCAAGGTGGACTTCTTCGACACCAACTACACCGCCAACGGCCGGTGTACGTTCCCGCTCGCCGGGATCCGCCACCGTGATCCGCGCGATCTGCCGAAGGCTAAGTACCTGTTCATCCTCAACCGCAACGAGAACATCATCCCTGCGGTGGCAAAGCTCCGGCCCGAGCAGGCCGCGTACTACTTCATGCTCGGTGAGACCAAGGGAACCTCGGCCGGTGGCGCAGCGGAGGCGGGCAAGAACCTGCGGGTGCCCGGTACCAACCCGTTCTGGTTCGAGAACGACGCCTCGCAGGCCAACCGCCTGCTCGAGTTGCTCGAGACCTCGGAACTCGAGGTCTACCTGCTCAACACCGGGCGGGTCGGAGGCCCGGACGACGACGACCGTTCGAAGAAGGTCAGGATCCCGCATTCGGCTGCGGTGCAGCACGGGATCGTCGACGGGACGATTCAGTGGGTCGAGGACCCCGACTTCGGCTATGAGGTGGCGGCGTCGATCCCCGGCTTCGACGACCCTGAGCTGCTCCAGCCGCGACAGCTCTACGAGCGGCAGGGGCGCGCGGACGAGTACGGCCAGATCGTCGCACAGCTCGAGGCCGAGCGGGCGGCCTACCTCGCCTCCTTCGATGGCCTCGATCCGCGGGTCGCAGCCGGCGGACAGCGCTGACCCGACGGCACCGACGGCGGTGGGCGCCGCGCCGCCCACACCGCAACGCAACGTGCGCTTTGGCGACGCACGGTGACCGCGCCGGCGTATCCTGTGCGACGACCGGTGCGGAAAGGTCGTCGGCGTGCAGCCACTGGAGGTCGTGCTGTTCGGCGGCTTCCAGCTGCGCTGCGGCGACGACGACGTGCCGCCGCTGCCGTCCCGTGCGGCGCGTTCACTGCTGGCCTACCTCGCGATCAACCGGGGCATCCGGCATCCGCGTGACCACCTCGTCGACCGGTTCTGGCCGGAGTTGCCCGCCAACCGGGGCCGGCGCCGCCTCAGCCACACCCTGTGGCAGGTGCAGGACGCGCTCAGCGAACTGCGCGGCGAGGTCGACCACCTCGACGTCTCCGCCGATGCGATCGGCTTCGACCCGGCGGTGTCCTGCTGGATCGACGTGGAGGAGTTCACGCGGGGCCTCGACCGGGCCCGGGAGCGTCGCAGTGCGGCCGACGCGCGCGTGCGCGACCTCACCGACCTCGAGACGACCGTCGGCCTCTACCGGGGGGAGTTCCTCACCGGGCACGACGATCCGTGGATCGTCTCCGAGCGTGAACGGCTCCACCTGCGCTACCTCGAGGCGCTCGGCTGGCTCGTCGGACTCGCCAAGGCGCACGCCGCATACGACGATGCCCTGGTCTACGCACGGCGACTGACCAACGAGGATCCGCTGCGTGAGGACGGCCACCGCGAGGTGATGCGGCTGTCGATGCTGCTCGGACGTACGAGCGAGGCGATCCGACAGTTCGAACGCGTCAGCGAGGTCCTGGCCGAGGAACTCGGAGCCGAACCCTCCGCGGAGACGGTCGAACTGCACGAGCGCATCGTGCGCCAGCGCCGGCTGAGTCCGCCGGTGGCGGCGCCGACGCCGCTGCCCGAACGTGTCCCGTTGATCGGACGCGAACGTGAACGTGACCGGGCGCTGACGGTCCTCGAACGTGCGATCGGCGGCCGCGGCGGCGCCGTGCTGGTCGAGGGCGAACCAGGGGTTGGGACCTCGCGGCTGCTCGCCGAGGTGGTCGACGACGCCGGTTGGCGTGCGTTCACCACGGTCACCGCTGACTGCCCGTCACCCGACACCGCCATCGCCTACGGGGTGATCCAGGACCTGCTGGACGAGGCGCTGACCCCGCTGCGGGTCGAGCAGCTCCGGCCCCGGGTTGGTGCGGTGTGGCTCGCCGAGGCGGCGAGTCTGGCGCCGGCCCTGGCTGCCGGCCGCAGCGTCCCCGGCCGCACGCGCCCTGCCGAGTTGACGTCGTCCGACGGCGCCCGGCGCATGCACGACGCGTTGATCCGTGTCCTCGCAGCGCTGGCTGAGATCGACCCGCTGCTGCTGGTGGTCGACGATGCGCAGTGGGCGGACCTCGAGTCGCTCGACGTGCTGTCCGGGCTCGCCGAGGTGATCGACGACCACCGCATCGTCGTGGTCGTGGGCTATCGCGGTGACGAGGCTCGCGAGCGGGCTGACAGCTGGGAGGCACTGCGGGGAATCGATCGTGCGATGCGGCCGGAGCGGCTCCTGCTCCACCCGCTGGACGCCTTCTCGACCGGGGAACTGATCCGGGTACTCGGCCGCGGGCACGGGGTCGCCGGCGCGGCGGTGACGCGGTTGCACCGGGAGACCGGCGGCAACCCACGGTTCCTGGTGGAGACGCTGCGGGCGTTGTCGGAGGAGCAGCGGCTCGAGGCGCTGGCCGAGGACGATCCCCGTCTGCCGCTGCCGGTGCCGGGGAGCATCCGCGATCTGCTCATGGAGCGGCTCGAGCGGCTGCCGCCGGAGCCGCGAACGGTGCTCGAGCTCGCGGCCGTCGCGGCCGGTCCCGTCTCGCTGGAGGTGCTGGCCGACGCCGGGGAGATGCCACGTGAGTCGCTGGTCGACGCGGTCGATCGCCTGGTCCGCGGCAGCGAGCTCGTGTCGCACGGCGATGCGTTCGTCGTACACCACGAGCAGCTGCGCCGGGTCGCGGTCGAGTCCCTCGACCAGGCCGCGCTGACCGCGGCGCACCACCGGCTCGGCGAGGCACTGCAGCGCATCGCCCCGGACGCGACCGAACGACTGGCGCGTCACTACGTGCACGCCGGGATGCCCCAGGTGGCCGTCGGCTACCTCCGTCAGGCGGCGCGCAGCGCGACCGACGTGCACGCCTACGCGACGGCTGCCGCCCATCTGCGCCTCGCGCGCGAGCAGCTGGATCTCGCTCCGGCGAGCGTCACGACGCGCGTGGAGATCCTCAGCGAGCTCGAGACCGTGCTGGACGTGCTCGGTGAGCGTGATGTGCAGCGCGAGCTGCTGGACGAGCTCGCCGTGCTGGCCGACGGCGTCCCGACGCGCGAGGTGGAGGTCGCCCGTCGGCGGGCGCTGCTGTCGGGTCACCTCGGCGACCTCGAGGTCGGGCGAGCCGCTGCCGATCAGGCCGTTGAGGTGGCAGAGGGACTCGGCCAGCCGGATGCCCTGGCCGGCGCGCTGGTGGCCAGTGCATCGGTGTCCGCCTGGTCCGGACAGCTGCGTGAGGCGATCCCGACGTTGGAGCGAGCGGCGGCGATCGCGGCCGGATCCGCGGCCGGGTTGTCCGCCCGCGCGCAGCTCGGCTCGGTCCTCCGCGAGGCGCAGCGCTACCGGGATGCCGAACGGGTGCTCGAGCAGGTGCTGGTCGCGGCGGGCGCCGAGGACGCGATCCGCGAGGAGATCGTGGCACTGGGGGGGCTCGGCACCGTCCGCATGGAGACCGGTGCGGCCGATGACGCGATCGGGCTGTACGCCCGCGCCATCGACCGGGCGGTGGCGGTGGGGTTTCGGCGTGCCGAGGCGATCCACCGCGCCAACCGGGCCAACGCCAATTACGTCAGCGGGCACATCACCGCGGCCCTCGACGACCATGCACGGGCGGCCGAGCTGTTCGAGCGGCTGGGTGACGAGCGCGGAGAAGCGGCGGTCCGCCTCAATCGGGCGACGCTGCTGCACACCATTCTGGGTGCCGACGACGCGGCTCGCAGCGAGGTGGAGCGGGCATCGGCCGTCTTCGAGCGGTCACAGGATCCGACTTTCCTGCCGATGTGCCTCGACGCCCTGGCGGGGATCGAGCTGCGGGCCGGTCAGCTGGCGCGGGCGCGCGCGTACCTCTCGCAGGCCTGGACCGTGGCCGAGGCGGACGACGCCTGGACCCGGGTGCAGCTGGCTTCCCGACAGGCCCAGCTGGAGCTCGCCGGCGGTGACCCGCACCGGGCACTGGTCGGGCTGCGACCGGCGCTCGACGAGGCCGACCGCCACGGACTGGCCGATCTGCACACCTCGCTGCTGGGGCTGACCGGGCAGGTGCTCATCGCCTGCGCGGACCCGGCGGCTGCACTCGAGCACACCACGCGGGCCGTGCAGGCCCTCCACTCCGGCGTCGAGCGGGGCTACCTCGTGCGCCATCAGCACGCCTGCGCGCTCGCGGCGGCAGGCCGTCACGCCGACGCGCAGGAGGTCGCTGCCGCGGCGGCAGCCGAGTTGGGCGCGGTCCTCGACGAGCTGTCCGCCGAAGACCGGGCCGGCGCGGAGGCGGTCGCGGAGCACCGGGCCGTCCTGACCGGGGTGGCGACGCCGACGGCCGGTCTGACGGCCCGTCGCCTGACGGTCGCGGCGTCGGACGCACCGTTGGGACGTCCCCTCCGCGGCACGGAACTGGTCGAGGTCGTGGTCGACCCGGTGGCCGGGCCGGACGACCCGGCCGACCCGGTCGCGCGCCGACGCGCGGTGATCGCACGAATTGCCGATGAGATCGAGCGCCAGGGCGGTGCGCCGACGGTCAGCGACCTCGCGACGGCGCTGGAGGTCAGCCCCGCGACGGTGCGGCGTGATCTGGCGGCGCTGCGATCGGTGAGCCGCGAGGTACGTACCCGGGGCTCACGCGCGGGGTAGCGCTGCCACCGCGGTGGTGTGCGCCGTGAGCGCAAGGTGGCACCGCGTGGCAGCGGCCGTCGAGACACCGGTGAGACACCGGTGGGGTTCGGTCATGCTCTAGCCCAGTCGGGCGAGCGCCCACCTGGGCGAGTGCCGGATTCGAACCACCCATCTCGAAAGGTCCACCGTGAAGCGTCGTCTCGTCACCGTCATGGCCACTGCGTCCCTGCTCGTGCTCAGCGCACAGCCTGCGTTCGCCGGAATCCGCAACATCGGCTTCTGAGACGAGCGTCCCAGGCACCTGCGTAGAGGGCCGGTCGACGAGCGGCCCCATCCCGCCGCGGTCCGCCCGGCCCATGGCCGACGGACCCGAGGGACGGACGCGGTGGTGACCAGACGGTGGGCGCGTCGGTGGAGCTCGACCCTGGCGTCGCTGCAGCGAGCGACGCCAGTCGTGGTGTGGGCCGGTCTCGGCGTGCTGCTGGTGTCCGCCGGCGCTCTTCTGGCCGTCCTGGCCGACCAGGCCGTACTCGCCCTGCCCGTGCTTGCGCTGCCGGTCGTGCTGGCCGGCGTGCGGTTCGGGGTCCGTGCCGGGGTCGCCATGGCCCTTGCCGCCGGAGCGATCGGGGGGCCGGCGGCGGGGGCCCTGGGTGCCGGGGTCAGCGGCGCCGCCATGCTGGCGACGACGGTCACGCTGGTGATCGTCGGTGCCAGCGTCGGTGGCGTCGCCGCCCCCCGGCTCGACCAGCTGGCACGGGGTCAGGAGCTGACCGAGCGCGAGCGCGAGCTCGCCCACAAGCGGGCCGCGCTGGTGCAGGTGGTCTCGCACGAGCTGCGGACCCCGCTGACCGTGATCCGTGGTGGCCTCGACACGCTCTCGACCCGGCCGGGCGCCGTCGCCCCTGACTTCCAGGACCTGCTGCGTGCGACGGCCCGGTCGACGGCACGGCTCGAGGAGCTGCTCGGTGTCGTCCTCGCCGCCGCCGACGAGCTTGGTGACGGCACGTCGCGCGACGCAGGGCTCGACGAGCCGGAGATCCACGTCAGCGGCGTCGTACCGCCCGACGCCCGACCGGTCGAGCTGTGGCCGGTCGTCCGCGACGCTGCCGCCTCGGTCCGAGCGGACCTGCCTGAGCGGCTGTCCTACCACTGCCCATCCGACGCGGCCGTCGTGACGGTGGAGCCCGAGCTGTGGCTCACCCTGCGGTGCCTGTTGGACAACGCCGCGAAGTTCGGGCCGGACGACGAACCCATCGACGTGGGCTTCGCGCTGGCCGGCGGTGAGGCCGTGGTCAGCATCCGCGACCGCGGGCCCGGGCTTCCGCAGGGATTCGAGGAGGACGCCTTCGCGCCGTTCACCCCCGGTGACACCTCGCTGGTGCGTGCCCATGCGGGGCTCGGCATGGGGCTCTACACCGCCCGTCGGCTCGCCCGTCGGCTCGGTGGCGATGTCGAGGTGGTCTCCCCCGGGGATGGCCTGATCGCCAGGGTGCGGCTGCCGCAGCCGAACCGTGGGGCCCGAAGCGGCCGCAGCGGCGATCTCGAGCGCTCGTCGCGGTGACCTGCCGGATCGTGGCCGTGGTGACCGGTCGGCTAGCGTTCACCCGTCCGCGACCGGGAGCCGTCAGGTGAGCACTACTCCGCTGTCCGCCCGTCCCCTGCCCGTGTTGGCCGACCGCCTGCCCGGCGCGCTCGTGCGGGACGTGGTGCTGGTGGTCGGGTTCGCCGTCGCGATCGCCGCCAGCGCGCAGATCGCCGTGCCCGTGCCGGGGACACCCATCCTCGCCACGGCCCAGACCCTGGTGGTGCTGCTCGGCGCCGCAGCCCTCGGACCGTCGCGCGCCAGCGCCGGGGCCCTGCTCTTCGCCTTGGTCGGCTTCCTGGGGGTCCCGTGGTTCGCTGTCACCGGCGGTGCGTCACTCGGCTACATCGCTGGCTTCGTCCTGGCGGCGGCGCTGGTCGGCCGGCTGGCCCGCGCCGGGCTCGTGGACCGTCCGCTCGGGGCCGCTGCCGCGATGGTGGCCGGCAACCTGGTGATCCTCGCGTCGGGCACCCTGGTGCTGGGGCTGCTGCTCGGGCTCGGCCCGATCGAGGCGATCCTCGCCGGGGCCGTGCCGTTCCTGATCGGGGACGCGATCAAGATCGGGATCGCGACCGCGGTCCTGCCGCTCGCGCAGCGGTTCGTCGTCCGGGACTGATCCCGGCAGCCGCACCGTCGCGACCGCCGGGATCCCCCTGGTTCAGTTGCGGCCGGGTGCGTCGCCGGACTTCCCGGGCGCGTCGCCGGACTTCCCGGGTGCGTCGCCCGAGCCACCCGGGCCACCGTTGGACGACGAGGTGACCGCGGAGTCCTCGGCGTCCGTGTCCTGGTCGGTGTCGTCCTCGTCGAGGCCGGCGTTCCCGCGGTTGGCCTCCCGTGCCGCTTGCGACACCTGCTGGCCGTGCCCGCCGTTGTCCCGAGCGCGCTCGGAGACGGCCGCACCGAAGCCGTCGTCGCCGGGGCCGAGGTCGGAATCACCGGTGAGCGCATCGTGGACGGCCTTGGCGGTCTCGGAACGCTCGTCGCCGCTGGCACCGTTGTCGTCCGCAGTCGCCTCGGGCTCGGACTCCTCCTCGCCGTTGAGGTTCTCCTGCTCGTCGTCGCCCTCGTCGCCGTTCTCGTCGCCGAGGTCGTCGTCGAGGTCGTCGCCCTCGTCCTCGTCGGTGTCCTCGAGTTCGACCTCGCTCGTCTCCTCCCCCTCGTGCTGGTCGGCGACGGCGACACCACCGCCCACGACGAGCGTGGCGGCGGCCGCCGACGCCAGCACTTTGCCGGACAGCAGCGTCTTGAGGTGGAACAGCAAGCTCATCGGTCGTTCTCCAGTGTCGGCTCGGAGGGAGGGTCTCGTGGGTAAGCGCACCGCACCCTGCCGAGGTGACGCGAGTTCGGCCCGCACGAAGCTGTGGTCACTCATAGTAGCTGACATGTCACTCTATGTGAAGACCGGCGTCGGCTCGGCGTCCGGTGACGGGCCCGCGCACGCGCTGGCCGGCGCCTGGCACCGGGGCGGCGGTCGCACGGCTCGAGACGGCGGCGTGGTCCGTCGAGGTCAGTCTGCGGCGGCGAGCTTGAGCCGGACGTCGACGCCGACCACCCCTCGCCCGTCGGGCCGGACGAAAATCGGATTGATGTCGAGCTCGGAGATCTCGGGCAGGTCCTCGACCATCGCGTTGATGCGGTAGAGCAGCTGCTTGAGCGCCGCGATGTCCGCTGGCGGCGTGCCGCGGTAGCCGTGGAGCAGCGGTTCCATGCGCAGGTTGGTGAGCATCGAGTCGACGTCGACGTCGGTCAGTGGCGTGACGCGAACGCTGACATCCCCGAGCAGCTCCACGAGCGTGCCCCCGGCGCCGGTGACGACGATCGGGCCGAAGGACGGATCGTGGGTGACGCCGACGACCATCTCGATGCCGTCGCCGATCATCTCCTGCACCAGGAAGCCGTCGTCTGCGTGCTCGAGGCCGCGCTCCGCCAGCGAGGCGCGCATCCGCTCGACCGCGTCGGCGGCCTGCTGCGGCGTGGACAGGTCGAGCGCGACGCCGCCGATCTCGGCCTTGTGGACCGGGGTGGCGAGCTTGACCGCCACGGGGCCGCCGATCCGGGCCTGGAACTCGCCAGCGGCCTGCGGGTCGGTGACGATCTCGGCCCGCGCGAGCGGGATGCGGTAGGCGTCCAGGATCGACGCCGCCGTCTCGCTGCTGACCCAGGTGCCGGCCCGTGGGTCGTCGGCGTGTGCCAGGGCGGAGGCGACTGCACGTCGGGCGGCGTCCGGGTCGAGGTCGTCGAGTTCGACGACCTCGCCCAGCGGTCGCCGGCGCCACTCGGCATAGGCGGCGATCCGACCCATCGCGCGGCTCGCGGTCTCCGGGAAGGCGAAGGAGGGGATGCCGGCCTCGTTGAGCGCGTCCGGCAGTCCCTGCGCCGACATGAACACCCCGACGACGGGGACCGCGTCGCTGGCGGCGCGCTCGGCCTCGATCAGTGCCTCGGCCACCGCATCCACCCCGGTGATCGCGGTCGGGATGAAGATCACCAGGACCATGTCGATCTCGTCGGCGCCGGTGAGGATCTCGAACGCGCGCGCGTAGGCGTCCGGCGAGGCGGAGGCGATCATGTCGACGGGGTTGGTCACGCCCGCCTCCTCGGGCAGGAACGAGCGCAACTGCTCGATGGTGCGGTCGGAGAGTCGTGGCACCTCGAGGCCGTTCGACTCGAGCGCGTCCGCGGCGAGGATCCCCGGTCCGCCCGCGTTGGTGAGGATGCCCACCTTGCGGCCGGCCGGCAGTCCCTGGTTGGACAGCAACGAGGCGACGTCGAACATCTCTTCGAGGGTGTCGGTGCGGATCACCCCGGTCTGGCGGAACAGCGCCTCGACGGCGCGGTCACCGGAGGCGATCGCGGCGGTGTGCGAGGAGGCCGCGCGGACACCCGCCGTGGTGCGGCCGGACTTCACGGCCACGATCGGCTTCTTGCGCGAGACCCGCCGGGCGATGCGGGAGAACTTGCGGGGATTGCCGAACGACTCCAGGTACATCAAGATGACGTCGGTGTCGGGGTCGTTCTCCCAGTACAGCAGCAGGTCGTTGCCGGAGATGTCAGCCTTGTTGCCGACGGAGACGAACGTGGCGATGCCCAGTCCCAGTGCGTGCACGTGGTCGAGGACCGCCAACCCCAGGGCTCCCGACTGCGACGACATCGACACCCGGCCAGGGGACGGGAACGTCGACGAGAACGTCGCGTTCATCCGGATGTCCGCGGCCCCGTTGAGCAGTCCCATGCAGTTCGGGCCGACCAGGCGCAGTCCGTGAGCATGCGCCCGGCTGGCGAGGTCCTCCTGCCGGGCGGCCCCGTCGTCGCCGAGCTCTGCGAAGCCGGCCGAGACCACGCAGACCGCACCGACGCCGAGTTCGCCAGCCTCGTCGACGACGGCGCTGACCAGGGCGGCGGGTACGCAGACGATGACCAGGTCGGGCGGCTCGGGGCAGTCGGACAGACGGCTGTAGGCGGCGACCCCCTGGACAGAAGCCGAGTTGGGGTTGACCGGATAGACCACACCGCTGAATCCCCCGCGCAGCAGGTTGTCGAACACCAGGCCACCGATCGAGTTGGGATTGCGTGAGGCCCCGACGACCGCGATCCGCTCGGGCCGGAAGAAGCGCCGCAGCGCGGCCTCGGCAGCCTCGCGCTCCTCGGCCGCCACCACGTCCAGGAACCGCTCGGTGATGGTGGTCTCCAGATCGGAGCGCACCACCCCGCCGTCGTGACCCGAGCGGTACTCGAGGCCCAACTCACGTACGAGGTTGAGCATCCGCACGTTGTCGGCGAGGATGTCCCCCGACAGGTGGGTGATGCCGCTCTCGGCGGCCGCGAGCGCGACCTGGCGCACCAGGACCGTGCCGATGCCGCGGCCCTGCTCGGCGTCCTCGATCAGGGCCGCGAACTCCGCATGGTCCCGCCGATCGGGATCACGCTCGTAGCGGGCGACGCCGACGATCCGCTCGTGCTCGCCACGGCCACGGGTCGCGACCACCGCGTACTGCAGTTGCGGGTCGAGGTCCGTGAAGCGCGCGACGTTGCTCTCGTTGAGGTCGAACGGCCCGAGGAAGCGCAGCCGGCGCGACTCCGCGGAGGTCCGCCCCCACATCGCGAGCATGCGTTGCTTGTCGTCCGGACGGATCCGTCGCACGTGCACGGTGGTGCCGTCCTTGAGGACGTGTTCGAACTCGTGCTCCATGGAGGGCCCTTCCTGACCGCCGCGGTCGGTGGCAGGACCAGTCTGGTCGCCGCCGCACATCCTGACCGGTCGACGCGCCACATGCCAGCCGACGGGCCAGGCGAGCGCGCAGTGGCCCGTGCGTCGACACCGGGACGGCCCCGGAGGTCGCGATGCGGCGCGGGCGGTCGGCGCCCCGGCCGGAGGACCCTTGCCGTCGGCGCGCCGTCCAGGCAGCATCGACGGACCGGCAAAGGTGTGGACCGTGCGCGATATCGACCGAGGTGCCGCTGCTGCGGAGACCCAGCTCGACCGCGTGGACGACGCGGCCGACGAGACGGCGCTGACCACGGGGGATTCGGTGCAGCCGGACGAGTACGGCGTCCACGTGGACGATCCCGAGGCGGACCTGCTCGACGACGATCTCGACGCTGGACTGCGCGATGACGTCGAGGCCGACGCCCTGGACGTGATCGCCGAGCATTTCAACGCCCGCGACCTCGAGGGCCTGCTCGATGTCGTGGCCGCCGACGGTGAGGCGCCGGGCCTGCTCGGCTACGACCGCAGCAACCTCGGTGTCGCGGTCGAAGACCTCTGGCAACGGCGTCCGAGCTGCTGCCTGACCCGCGGCTTCGTCGAACTCGAGCACGTCGGTGTGCTGTGGGAGCACGACGGACAGGCGTGGTGGCGGGTCGCGGCGGTCCACGTCGACGACGTCGAGGACGGCCGGGTGGGCGTGCTCGAGTTCTCCGATGACGCGGCACTGCTCGACCGGATCGACTGCGAGGCGCCGGATCCGCTGGAGCTCGAGGACGGGGTCAGCTGGGAGCAGTGGGACGAGGGCGCTGACCGCACCGGCTCCGACTGATCGAGCCCGCTGCGCTGCGCGGGCGGCCGTCGTGGCCGGCCGAGCGATGCGCCCCCGGCCGTGCACTGTCAGCGCGCGTTGAAGTACTTGGCTTCGGGGTGATGGACGACCAGCGCAGAGGTCGACTGTTCGGGGTGGAGCATGAACTCGTCGGTGAGCTCGACGTCGATGACCTTGGGGTCCACCAGTTCGAAGAGGATCGCCTGGTCCTCGAGATCGGGACAGGCCGGGTAGCCGAACGAGTACCGCGAGCCGCGGTAGCCCTGTCGGAACCAGTCCTTGACGGTCGGGCCGTCCTCGTCGGTGATGTCGAGCTCCTCGCGGATGCGGCGGTGCCACAGCTCCGCGAGCGCCTCGGCCATCTCCACCCCGAACCCGTGGGCGAACAGATAGTCCTGGTAGCGGTCCTCGGCGAACAGCGCTGCGGCGACGTCGCTGATCCGCCGTCCCATCGTCACCACCTGCAGCCCCAGGACGTCGGCGACCTCCCGCTCGACCGGCTGGAAGAAGTCGGCGATGCACAGGAATCGTCCGGTGGTCTGGCGCGGAAAGGTGAAGCGGGCGATCTCGCGCTCCAGCGGTGCATCCGGATCCCAGACGACCAGGTCGTCACCGTCGCCGTTGGCCGGGTAGTAGCCGTAGACCACCTCCGGGGTGACCACCTTCTCGGCCCGCGCACGTGCCAGCCACTCGCGCAGCACCGGGCGGGCCTCACGCTCGAGCAGCTCGGCGTACTCGTCCGGTGAGAGGTCGCCGGGGGTGAACCCCCACTGGTTGCGGAACAGCGCCACCTCGTTGAGCAGCGGTGCGACCTCGTCGACGGGGATGCCACGTACCGCCCGCTGGCCCCAGAACGGCGGCGTCGGCACGGGCACGTCGGTGGTGACCGCCGAACGTGGTCGCCCCTGTGCGTCTCGGGCCGGAGCGTCCTGTTGGGACCGTGTGACGGTCGGCTTGCGGCGCTCGCGCCGCGCGGAGATGGCCGTCCGCTCGCCGTCGCCGCTGCGACGCGCCTCCATCACCGTGTCGAGCACCCGCAGGCCTTCGAACGCGTCCTTGCAGTAGAACACCTCGCCGTCGTAGACGGCCCGCAGGTCGTCCTCGACGTAGCCGCGGGTCAGCGCCGCCCCGCCGAGCAGCACGGGGTATCGCTCGGCGAGGCCGCGGGCGTTGAGCTCCTCGAGGTTCTCGCGCATGATCACCGTGGACTTGACCAGCAGCCCCGACATCCCGAGCACGTCGCAGCCCTCGGACTCGGCTGCGTCCAGGATGGCGTCGATCGGCTGCTTGATCCCCAGATTGACGACGTCGTAGCCGTTGTTGCGCAGGATGATGTCCACGAGGTTCTTGCCGATGTCGTGGACGTCGCCCTTCACGGTGGCGAGCACCACGCGTCCCTTGGAGGATCGCTCACCACCTCCGGCGGCCTCGATGTGCGGCTCGAGATGGGCCACGGCGGTCTTCATCGCCTCGGCCGACTGCAGCACGAACGGCAGCTGCATCTGGCCGGAGGCGAACAGTTCGCCGACGGTGCCCATGCCGGCGAGCAGGAAGGAGTTGATGATCGCCAGCGGCGGGTGCGACTCCAAGGCCTCGTCGAGGTCGGCGTGGATGCCGTCCTTGTCCCCGTCGACGATGCGTCGTTCGAGCCGCTGCTCGACCGGCAGTGCGGCCAGCTCCTCGCCGGTCGCCTTGGCCTCCGACTCGCCTTCGAACAGCGCCATGAGCCGGTGGAGCGGGTCGTAGTCCTCGTCCGCCGTGCCGTCCAGGCCGGCCGTGCCACGACGATCGTGGATCAGGTCGCTGGCGACGGCCACGTGCTCGTCGGGGATCCGGTGCAGCGGCAAGATCTTGCCGGGGTGGACGATCGCGGAGTCGAGCCCCCGGTCCATCGCCTCCTTCAGGAACACCGAGTTGAGCACCTGCCGCGCGGCCGGTGCCAGCCCGAACGAGACGTTCGACACCCCGAGGGTGGTCGCGCATCCGGGCACCGCCGCCCTGACCCGCTCGATCGCCTCGAGCGTCTCGGCCGCGTCGCCGCGCAGGTCCTCCTGGCCGGAACCGAGCGGGAAGGTCAGGCAGTCGAAGATCAGGTCGTGGGCCTCCAGGCCGAAGTCCTCGATCGCGATCGACGCCACGCGCTCGCACACCTCGACCTTCCAGTCGGCGGTGCGGGCCTGGCCCCGTTCGTCGATCGCGAGCACGATCACCGCGGCGCCGTACCGCTTCGCCAGGGGAAGCAGTCGGTCGGCCTTGATCCGCCCGTCCTCGAGGTTGACCGAGTTGATCACCGCGCGGCCGCCGAGCCGGACGAGCGCAGCCTCGATCACCTCCGGTTCGGTGGAGTCGACCACCAGCGGCAGGGTGGACTGGGTCGCGAAGCGGTCGACGACCTGCGTGATGTCCGCCAGGCCGTCGCGGCCGACGTAGTCGACGCACACGTCCAGCACGTGGGCGCCTTCCCGGGTCTGCGACCGGGCGAGCTGGACCATCGCGTCCCAGTCCTCGGCCAGCAGCAGCTCGCGGAACGCCCGGGAGCCGTTGGCGTTGGCGCGCTCACCGATGGCGAGGAACGCGTTCTCCTGCTCGATGGTCACCGCCGCATACAGCGAGGCCAGCGCCGGTCGCCACTCGACGGGCACGACGCCACGAGGATCGGCGATCTGGGCGTCGGTCAGCTGCGTCGGGTCTGTGGCTGCGCCGGCGGCGCCGGGGCGGACCGATCCCGGGCGGTCGAGCGCCCGGGGCCGCGGGGTGAGCTCACCGACCGCCTCGACGACGGCCGCCAGGTGTTCGGGGGTCGTGCCGCAGCAGCCGCCGACGATCGCCACGCCCAGTTGGTCCACGAACTCGCGTTGGGCGTCGGCCAGGCCCGCCGGATCGAGCGGGTAGACGGTGCGATCGCCGTCGAGGTAGGGGATCCCGGCGTTGGGGATCACGCTGATCGGCAGGCGCGAGCCGCGCGAGAGGGTGCGCACGTGCTCGCGCATGTCCTCCGGGCCGGTCGCACAGTTCATTCCGAGCACGTCGATGGGCAGCGGGTCGAGGCTCGCGATGGCCGCCGGGGGCTCGGTGCCCAGCAGCATGGTGTTGATGTCCTTCTCGACCGTGAACTGGACGATCAACGGCACACGCCGTCCACGTTCGGTGAACACCTCGTCGGCTGCGGCGACCGCGGCCTTGATCTGCAGCAGGTCGAAGCAGGTCTCGACCAGCAGCAGGTCGCTGCCGCCGTCGAGCAGGCCGCGGATCTGCCGGCGGTAGCCGTCCTCCATCGTGGGCACGTCGATGAAGTCGCGCGTGGTGGCCGGATCCTTGCCGAGCGACAGCGACGGTGCGCGGGTGCCCGGCCCGATGGAGCCCACGACCCACCGCGGGTCGTCAGGGGTCGCGTAGTCGTCCGCCGCACGGCGTGCCACCTCGGCGGCCAGGCGGTTGAGCTCCTCGGCGTCGTCGGCGAGGCCGTACTCCTCGAGCACCCACGGCGCGCCCCCGAAGGTGTTGGTCTGCACCGCATGGACGCCGACGTCGAGGAAGCTGCGGTGGATGTGCTCGACCACCTGCGGCGCGGAGCGGACCAGCACCTCGTTGCAGCCGTCGAGGTCGTCGCCCCCGAAGTCGTCGGCGGTGAGTCCGGCGGTCTGCAGCGAGGTGCCCATGCCGCCGTCGAACACCACCACGCGCTCACGCAGCGCGTCGAGGAACGGGTGGGCGGCCAGCGGTGGCAGGTGCGGTGGCATGCGTGGAAGGGTAGAGGCCGCAGTGCCGGTGGTCGCGCCTCGAAGCGACGACCACCGCGGCGGTTCGCGTGCGGCCCCGCCGGCCGCGATACTCCCCCCATGATGTTCCGACGCAAGCCCGACCTGCCGCCGGAGCTGCACGAGCACTGGTGGGCCTTCCTCGACTGCGCCGAGGTGATCGAGGGCGGCCGTCGTGTGCTGCTCGGCACGCTGCCGACCGGCCGGGTGGAGCCGGCGCCGATCGGCGTCGGCACCGACGCCGTACGCCGGGCCGTCGCGGATGCGCGGGACTGGATGCCGCGCTGGCACCTCGACGAGCTCGATGCTGACTGGCGCGAGTGCATGGACGCACTGGACCAGGCCGAGCGCGGCTGTGACGAGCTCGACGAGGTGGCCGCCACCACCAACGAGCTCGAGGAGCTGCTCGAGGCCGTGCAGGACGTGGTCGAGCCGCTGGACACCTTCGCCGACGCCGAGCGTTCGTGGCGGCGCCGCTACCGGCCGCCCCGCCAGCGCGAGGTGGCATCGTGAGCGACGACGACCCGACGCGCGGGCCGACCGGTGCCGGCGCCGGCGCAGTGCCCGGCGACCCGCCGACCGAGCTGACCTACGCCGACGCCGGCGTGGACCTGCGAGCGGCCGACCGCAGCGTGGAGCTGCTCTCCGGGGCCCTGGGGCGCGCCGGCCGGCCGGAGGTGCTCGGCGGCATCGGCGGGTTCGGCGGGCTGTTCGCGTTCGACCCGACTCGCTACGAGCGGCCGGTCCTGGTCAGCTCCTCGGACGGGGTCGGCACCAAGGTCGACCTCGCCCGCCGGCTCGGCGTGCTCGACACCGTCGGCCGTGACCTGGTCGGGATGGTCGTCGACGACCTGGTGGTCACCGGTGCCGAGCCGCTGTTCCTGCACGACTATCTCGCGGTCGGCGCGCTCGACCCCGACCGGGTCGCCACGATCGTGCGCGGCGTCGCCGACGGCTGCGCGGAGGCCGGGTGCGCGCTGATCGGCGGGGAGACCGCCGAGCACCCCGGACTGCTCGCCCCGGACGCGTTCGACCTGGCCGGGTTCGGCGTCGGCGTCGTCGAGCAGGACGCGCTGCTCGGTGCCCACCGTGTCCGACCGGGCGACCGGCTGGTCGCACTGCCGTCCTCCGGGCTGCACAGCAACGGCTTCAGCCTGGTCCGGCGGATCGTCGACGGCCTCGACCTCACCGAGCCGCACGGGCTGTCCGCTCCGCTCGGCGAGCTGCTGCTCACCCCGACCCGCATCCACGCCGCCGACTGCCTGGCCCTGAACGCCGAGGTGGAGCTGCACGCGCTGTGTCACGTCACCGGCGGTGGGCTGCCCGGCAACCTGCCGCGGGTGCTGCCCCCGGACGTGACCGCCGTCGTCGACACCGGCCGGTGGCTGTGGCCGGAGGTGTTTCGGTGGCTGGCCGCGCGTGGGCCGGTGTCCGAGGAGCAGATGTGGCGCACGTTCAACTGCGGCGTCGGCATGGTCGCGGTCGTACCGGAGTCGGCCGTCGCACGCAGCCTGGAGGTGCTGATCGCCCGTGGGGTGGCCGCATTCGAGCTCGGTCACCTCGAGCCGGGTGACGGCGAGGCGCCGGTCCGGCTGGTGTGACCTGCGCCTCGCCGACCCGTCAGCCGAGCCAGAACCGTCGTACGCCGCCGACGGCGGCGATGCGGCGTTCGGCCACGCGGGTCGCGGCCTCCTCGGTGGTGACCCCCTCCGTGCGGGAGACCTCGATGATCCGGGCAAGCGTCTCGGGGATGGCCTCGACCCGGCGGCGGGCGCGGTCACGTGAGTAGCCGCGGTGGTAGAGCTCGTCGGCGACGTTGATCACCCCGCCGGCGTTGACCACGTAGTCCGGCGCGTAGAGGATGCCGCGCTCGTTGATCCGGTCGGCGTCCTCCTCGGTCGCGAGCTGGTTGTTCGCGCCCCCGCAGACGACCGGCGCGCGCATCGACTCGATCGTGCGGGCATCGAGCACACCACCGAGGGCGTTGGGCGAGACGATGTCGGCATCGACCGCCAGCACGTCGTCGACGGAGACGATCTCCACCCCCGGCAGGTCCTCCACCCGGGCGACGGCATCGTCGGAGATGTCCGCGGCGGTGACCTTGGCCCCCTCCTCCACGAGGTGCTCGACCAGGCGTTTGCCGACCTTGCCGAGTCCTTGCACCGCGACGTGCCGCCCGGTCAGCGACTCGTCGCCGAAGACCGCTTCGGCGGCCGCGTGCATCGAGCGGTAGACACCGAGCGCGGTCAGCACGCCGGAGTCGCCCGAGCCGCCCTCCTCGAGGTCGGCTCCGGTCGCCCAGCGGGTCTCACGCTGGATGACGGCCATGTCGGTCGGCGTCGTGCCGACGTCACAGGCGGTGACGTAGCGACCTCCGAGGCTCTCGACCATGCGACCGAAGGCCCGCAGCAGCGCTTCGGAACGCACCTCACGGGGATCGCCGATGATCACCGCCTTGGCGCCGCCCAGGTCGAGGCCGGCGCAGGCCGACTTGTAGGTCATCGCCCGGGACAGGCGCAGCACGTCGGTCAGTGCGGCGTCCTCGTCCGGATAGGCATGGAACCGCGTCCCTCCGAGCCCCGGACCAAGCCGGGTCGAGTGGATCGCGATGATGCAGCGAAGGCCGGTGTCGTCGTCGTTGCCGAAGACCACCTGCTCGTGGCCCTCGAACTGGGCGAAGGGTCCCTTCACCGTCGGCTCCTCTCGGTCGTCGCCGACGCCGGGTCGCGGCGCCACGCGGTCCGCCCGCCGGATCGCGGTCGGGCGTGTGTCTCTCGAGCCTAACGGTGCCGACCGGCGTCAGCCGGGGTCGTGCTGCCCTGGCTGAGCTACCGTCCGGTCATGCTGGTTCCACGTGCGCAGTTGAAGGTGTTCACGCCGCTCGAGTCGTTCCCGCCACGCGAGCGGGAACGCTGGCGTGCCTACGTCGAACAGGGCCGTGGCCTGACCCGCTCGCAGGTGGCACAGGTCGAGTCCGGCGCCTCGGTCACCCGCCTGGTCTCGGGTCGCTCGCACCTGGGGCCACAGGCCGCCCTGGTCCGACGGGCCGGGCGACGCTCGTTGATCTGCCCCATCGACCTCGACCTGCGTGCGGCGGTTGCCCTGGAGCACTTCCGGCACAGCGTTCCCCCCTCGGTGGTGGGTGCGTTCCTGCCCGATCCCTCCGGCGCCGAACGACTGGCGGTGCTGTCGGCCTCGGGTCGCACCCCGCACGTGCTGGACGAGCCGTGGGCGGTGCCGTTGGCGTGGTTCGTCGCGTTCGGCCCCCATGAGCGTCGGTTCCGCGACCCACCGGAGGGCACCGGCCCAGGGATCGTCTACCTGACCACCGTCGACCAGTCACTTGCCCGCCTCGATCACGCCATCGAGCTGGTCGATGCGTCCATCGACGACGGCGAGGACGTGCTCGACGCGTTGGGCGGGTTGGCGAGCTGGCTGCAGGCTTTCGATCCCGAGTCGCTGCTCGAGCTCGACTACGGCGCGGTGGCCCGCAGCTTCGGGCGTGCGGAGCTCGAGGGCGACCACACCTGCGAGGAGCTGTGGCAGGCGCTCGACGCGCTCGAGGCCGGGGACCTGCTCGGTGCCGCGGCCGCCTACGGCGTGGCACGCGCCCGGTGGAGCGGACGGCGGGCGAAGCAGCACGCCAGCTGACGCGGCGGTGCGGTGCCCCTCAGCCGGGGCCGGCACGGGTCAGCGCCGCAGCGAGCACGTCCGGCGGGACGTTGCCGCCCGACAGCACGACACCCACCCTGCGGCCGGTGACCTCGACCCGACCAGCGAGCACGGCGGCCAACGCCGACGCACCGGACGGTTCGACCACCTGCTTGGTGGTGGTCGCCAGCGTCCGCACGGCGTCGAGGGCCGCCTCGTCGGTGACCCCCACGACCGTCTCCACCAGCCGGCTGATGACCGCCAGCGGGTGCACCCCGATCTCCGGCGTCTGCTGGCCGTCGAGCAGTGTGCGCGGGACGGGGACCTCGATCACCCGGCCCGAGTCGATCGCGTCCCGTGCCGCGCGGCGCCCGGCGGGTTCGACCCCGACGATCCGCAGGCCCGGACGCATGGCCGCGGCCGCGACCGCACACCCGCCGAGCAGCCCGCCGCCGCCCACCGGCACGACCAGCACGTCCAGGTCAGAGACCTCCTCTAGGAGCTCGCGCGCGACCGTGCCCTGTCCCGCCATCACGTCCGGATGGTCGTAGGGCGGGATCACCGTCGCGCCGCGTTCCTCGGCGAGTCGGCTGCCGATCGCCCGCCGATCCTCGGTGAAGCGGTCGTAGCCCACCACCTCGGCGCCGTACCCGGCCGTCGCCTCGACCTTGACCCGCGGTGCGTCGTGCGGCATGACGATCGTGGCCGGGACCTCCAGGAGCTGCGAGGCCAGCGCCACGGCCTGTGCGTGGTTGCCGGACGAGAACGTGACGATTCCCCGGGCGCGGACCCCCGCGGGCAGCGAGCTGATCGCGTGGTAGGCGCCACGGAACTTGAAGGCGCCGATGCGCTGCAGATGCTCGGCCTTGAGAAACAGCCGCGCGCCCGTGCGCTCGTCCAGCCGGCGCGAGGTCAGCACGGGTGTCCGGTGGGCGATCCCCGCCAGCGACCGGGCGGCGCGTGCCACGTCGTCGGCGTCGAGCGGCAGGGGCGTCGTCGCCGAGCTCACGGACCGGACGCGAACTCGTCGCGCAGCAGGTCGGCGACCTCCGGGGAGACCAGGGACTGGATCGTGCGCAGCCGATAGCGGCGCTCGCCGTCGTCGGCATCAGCGGTCCAGGCGCGTGCGCGCTCGGTCATGAGCTCCTTGACCGTCGCCACGACGTCCTCCCGGCCGAGATAGCTGGCGAGGTCGCGCAGGTCCGCCAGTGCGTCCAGCCGGGACTCGGGGTCCTCGTCGGGTCGGTCGAACGCTGCGAGCAGCAGCTGCGGCGGCTCGGGATCGTCAGCGAGGCAGCGTTCGGCGGTCTGCATGGCCAGATTCAGTTGACGTTCCACCGCTGCCGCACGCGTGAAGTCGGCCAGCCGGGTGCTGCGTTCGGCACTGGGCTCCTCGGATTCGAGCGCCCGGAACTCCTTGCGCAGGTCGCGGATCTTCTGGTCCGGGGTGACGGGCCGGGATCGACTGGTGCTCATCGTGCTGCTCCGGACGCGCGGCGGTCGGACGGGGAACGAGCCGGGCGCTCCGGCAGGCTATCCCGTGGCGGTCGTGCTGCCGGGGCGGCGACGTCGCCGACCCGTTACCGTTGCCACCGATCCGGACACGGTCCCGCCCAGCGGGGCGGCACGACCCGATCGACCTCATCCCTCCCGACCGGTGCAGCACTCGGCTCGAGGTGCGGCTGCCCGCCGCACGGCCCGACGGGCCCGTAACCGCGCACCGGCTCCCGTGCAGGAGGCCAACGTGGCAGAGTCGCGAGAGCAGCAGTCCTTCGCCGAGCATCCCATCATCACCGACGGACTGCCGGCGCAGTATCCGGACATCGACGAGACCGAGACCGACGAGTGGCTCGAGTCGTTCGATGCGGTCGTCGGTGAGCGCGGACGGTCACGCGGACGCTACCTGCTGTTGAAGCTGCTCGAGCGGGCGCGGCAACGCAACATCGGCATCCCGTCGCTGACGACCACCGACTACATCAACACCATCCCTCCCGATCGTGAGCCGGACTTCCCCGGCGACGAGAACATCGAACGCCGCATCCGCCAGTACATCCGGTGGAACTCGGCGGTGATGGTCCACCGCACCAACGTCGAGCGTGGCACGGGCGGGCACATCGGCACCTACGCCTCCGCAGCGTCGCTGTACGAGGTCGGCTTCAACCACTTCTTCCGGGGCAGGGACCACGCCGGCGGCGGTGACCAGCTGTTCTTCCAGGGGCACGCCTCGCCGGGGATCTACGCGCGCGCCTTCCTCGAGGGGCGCCTCGACGAGGAGCAGCTCGACCGGTTCCGCTCGGAGGTCGACGCCGGTGGTCTGTCGAGCTACCCCCACCCCCGCCTGATGCCGGAGTTCTGGGAGTTCCCGACCGTGTCGATGGGGCTCGGTCCGATCAACGCGATCTACCAGGCGAGGTTCAACCGCTACCTGCACAACCGAGGGTTCGCCGACACCTCGGACCAGCACGTCTGGTTCTTCGGCGGCGACGGCGAGACCGCCGAGCCGGAGATGATGGGGGCACTGGCGGTGGCCAGCCGTGAGGGGCTCGACAACCTCACCTTCGTGGTCAACTGCAACCTGCAGCAGCTCGACGGGCCGGTGCGCGGCAACGGCAAGATCGTCCAGGAGCTCGAGGGCCAGTTCCGGGGTGCGGGGTGGAACGTCGTCAAGGTGCTGTGGGGGCGTGAGTGGGACGAGCTGCTCGCCCGCGACGTCGACGGCGCACTGATCGCCCGGATGAACGAGGTGCCGGACGGTGAGCTGCAGACCTACCCGGCCCGGGGGCCTCAGTACGTCCGTGACAACTTCTTTGGCGCGGACCCGGCGCTCAAGCAGCTCGCCGACGACCTCACCGACGACGACATCGCACGCCTGCGGCGCGGAGGACACGACTACCGCAAGGTGTACGCCGCCTACGAGGCCGCGATGAAGACCAGCGGCGCCCCGACGGTGATCCTCGCCCAGACCGTCAAGGGCTGGACCCTCGGTCCCGACTTCGAGGCCCGCAACGCCGTCCACCAGATGAAGAAGCTCTCGGCCGAGGCGCTGAAGACCTTCCGCGACCGCCTGCAGCTCGACGTCTCCGATGAAGCGCTCGAGGGAGACCTGCCCCCCTACGCCCGACCGGACGAGGACGCGGAGGAGGTGGCCTACCTCCAGGAGCGGCGGCGGGAGCTCGGCGGCTACGTGCCGTCGCGTCGCGTCTCGTTCACGATGCCGCAGCTGCCCGCGCACGACGCCTTCGGTGCGCTCAAGGAGGGCTCGGACAAGCAGGACGTGGCGACCACCATGGCGCTGGTCCGGCTGTTCAAGGATCTGCTTCGGACCAAGGGGTTCGGCGAACGGGTCGTGCCGATCATCCCCGACGAGGCGCGCACCTTCGGGCTGGACTCGTGGTTCCCCTCCGCCAAGATCTACGACCGTCTCGGCCAGACCTACGAGCCGGTCGACCAGGAGCTGCTGCTGTCGTACAAGCAGGCGACGGACGGCCAGATCATCCACGAGGGGATCACCGAAGCGGGGTCGATGGGCACCTTCCACGCCGCCGGCTCGAGCTACGCGACCCACGGTGAGCCGATGATCCCGTTCTACATCTTCTACTCGATGTTCGGGTTCCAGCGCACCGCCGACCTGATCTGGTCGGCGGCTGACCAGCGCTCGCGGGGCTTCCTCATCGGTGCCACCGCCGGCGGCACGACCCTCAACGGCGAGGGGCTGCAGCACCAGGACCGGCACTCGCTGCTGATGGCGCAGTCCAATCCGGCGGTCGAGGCCTATGACCCGTCCTTCGCCTACGAGATCGCCGTGCTCGTCGAGCACGCGCTCAAGCGCATGTACTCCGACGAGATCGTCGAGGGCGGCGAGGACGTCATGTACTACCTCACCGTCTACAACGAGCCGACCCCGCAGCCGGCCATGCCCGACCACGTCGAGGATCAGCAGGTCATCGACGGCCTGTACCGGTTCAACGAGGGGCCGGGTGGGCAGCACACCGCCCACCTGCTCGCCTCCGGCACCATCATCCACGAGGCGCTGCGGGCGCAGTCGCTGCTCGCCGACGACTGGGACGTCTCCGCCGATGTCTGGTCGGCCCCGGGGTGGAACCGGCTGCTGCGTGACGGCGCGGCGATCGAGGCGTGGAACCGGACCAATCCGGAGTCCGAGCCCCGGACACCGCTGGTCAGCCGCATCCTCGAGGAGACCGAGGGCCCCTATGTGGCGGTCAGCGACTGGATGCGGGCCACGCCGTTCCAGATCGCCGACTGGATGCCGGGGCCGTTCGCGGTGCTCGGCACCGACGGCTTCGGGCGATCCGACACCCGCGAGGCCCTGCGGCGCTACCACCGCGTCGATGCGGAGTCGATCGCCTACTGTGTTCTGGCCGAACTGGTCAAGCTCGAGCAGCTGGACGCATCGGTGCTCCCGGACGCGATGGAGCGCTACGACCTCGACTTCGAGCGCATCCCGTTCTTCGGGCAGCCCGGTGACACCGACGACGTCACTCGCTGAGCGTTGGTCCGGTCCGACCCTGCCCGTTCTGCGGTAAGGGGCGGGGCCTGCGGTCGGTAGGGTTGGCGCCTCGATCGGCCAGCGTGGCCGGTGACCCCGATGACGGGAGGGATTGACGTGACCGAGCGAACCTCTTCGGCGGAGTGGCGTGGTGACCTGAAGTCCGGTCAGGGCGAGCTGACCGTCGGCAGCGACGCCTTCACCGGCGCCTACAGCTTCGCATCCCGGTTCGAGGAAGGCGATGGCACCAATCCGGAGGAGCTGATCGGCGCTGCCCACGCCGCCTGCTTCTCGATGTCGCTGTCGAACCTGCTGGGGCAGGACGGCACACCGCCGGATTCGGTGCGGACCGAGGCCACCGTGCATCTCGAGCGGGTCGACGGTGCGCAGACGATCACCCGCGTGGTGCTGTCCACCGTGGGCAAGGTCCCCGGGATCGACGAGGCGACCTTCCGCGAGCGGGCGGAGACGGCCAAGGCCACCTGCCCGGTGTCGCGGCTGCTCGCCGCCGCGCAGATCGACCTCGAGGTCGAGTTCTCCAACTGACCTCCGACCCGTCCCGGCTGACGGCGGGATGGTTCGGGCCCGGCCCGGACGGTCGCAGATGCTCGGACCGCGGCCGTCGGTCGGGTACAACCCTGACCGACCAGGGCAACGCACGCACGAGGTGGTCGGTGGCCGAGCTCGCGTTCTTCTACGGCACGATGAACTGCGGCAAGTCGACCCTTGCCCTGCAGATCCACTACAACGCCGTGGCGGCCGGCAAGCACTGCGAGCTGCTGACCAAGCTCGATCGTGGCGGCGGCACGATCAGCTCGCGCATCGGTCTGGCACAGCCGGCGACCGTGGTGACCGACGAGCTCGACCTGCACGCCCACGCGGCCGACCGGATCACAGCCGGCAACCCCCTGGACGTGCTGATCTGTGACGAGGCGCAGTTCTACACCCCGGCCCAGGTCGAGCAGCTGGCCGTAGTGGTGGATGAGCTCGGCGTCGACGTGCAGGCCTTCGGGTTGCTCACCGACTTCACCACCGGGCTGTTCCCGGGCTCGCAGCGGCTGCTGGAGCTCGCCGACACCCGCCAGCAGCTCCAGGTGGAGGCGCGGTGCTGGTGCGGTGAGCGCGGCACGCTCAACGCCCGCACGGTCGACGGCCGGATCCAGCGCGAGGGCGAGCAGGTGGTCGTCGGCGACGTCGGCGACGGCGAGGTCGCCTACGAGGTCCTCTGCCGTCGTCACCACCGTGACGGGGTCACCCGCGCGATCGCCGACCAGCCGCTCCAACTGATCGATCTGGCCGTCCCGTCGTAGCGGCGCTCCGCGGGCCCGGACGGGGCGCCGCGGCGCTCCTGGGTGATCAGGGGCAGAATCGAGCTGCCGACACCGCGATTCTCAGGTACGCGGTGTGACGCGAACTGGGCGAAATACGGCGAACTGAACGAAATGGCGGTCGCTGAGGCAATGGTTGGTTGGACGGACTTGGACGGGCTGGCGGATCTGCTGCTGCTCGCCTCGCGGCGCTCCGCCGACGGTAGTATTCCACACATGAGGATGGCGGCTCTCGAGGATCTCCGCACGCGTCTCGGGGATTCGGGTGCAGGTCGATGGTCGGCCCGGCCAATCGCACTGGGACCGAGGTCTGCTGATGCCGGCTGACCGTCGGAGCGAACGGTCGTCGTCTGCTCATGGCGATGAGATCGCGGAGCTGCGGCGCCAGGTCGCGGCGCACGAGCGGGCGCTGGCCTCGTTGCGGAGCGATGTCGCAGCGCTGCGCAACGAGTTGATGAATGGCTCATCGGTGGCTCCGTCGGGCTTCGGGCCCGGCACCGCCGTTGCGCGCGAGTCGGCTCGGGTGACGGAGCCCGTAGTTGTGGTGTCCCCGGGATCGGCTTCCGTGACCCACGAGTCATCAGCTGAGGCGAAGATCGCGCTGTTCCGGAAGCTGTTCGCCGGTCGCGATGACGTCTACGCGCCGCTGGCAGAGCGCATCGAAGGGAACGAGTGGCTGGTCTCCCGCCCACCGTGGGAGTTGGAACACGCCGCGTGGCCAACGCCAGTACCTGCCGTTGACCGATGAGGTCGTTCGCGGCCACCTGGAGGGGCGGGACACGGTCGGCCTGTACCCGCTGCTTGTGGGCGACACCTGTCGGCTCCTGGTATGCGACTTCGACAAGTCGAGTTGGAAGCTCGACGTGCAGGCCTACGTCGAGTCGGCTGATGCTGCCGGCGTCCCCACTGCTGTGGAGATCTCTCGCTCTGGGAACGGCGCCCACGTCTGGACGTTCTTCACCGCTCCTGTCAGCGCCTCCCAGGCGCGCGCTATGGGGGCCGGGTTGCTCCGGGAGACCATGGCACGACGTGGCGAACTTGATCTCGAGAGCTACGACCGGTTCTTCCCGTCGCAGGACTACCTGCCCGACCGCGGTTTCGGGAACCTGATCGCCCTGCCGCTCCAAGGTGAGTGCCGTCGTGAGCGCGGC
>SKSM01000340.1 GCA_007122985.1 Nitriliruptoraceae bacterium
CGGCAAGGTCCCGCGCCTGTTCCCACAGGACCAGCCCATGCAGCTAGGGGTCTCGCGCGAGCTGAGCCGGGGAGACGACATCACCATCCTCACCGCGGGCATCACCACCGAAGAGGCGATGCGCGCCACGCAGGTGCTCGAGGCCCGCGGCGTCGGGGTGACCCACGTCCACGTCTCCACCCTCAAGCCGTTCGGTGATCCGATCATCGAAGCGGCGATCGCCCGGGCGAAGACCGCGGTGATCACCCTGGAGAACCACACGATCGTCGGCGGGCTCGGCTCGGCGACCGCCGAGTACGTCGCCGACAACGGCATCGGCGCCAAGGTCGTGCGTCTCGGACTGCGCGACACCTACGCCCACGGCGCCAGCCAGCCCTACCTGCTCGAGCGCTACGGGCTCGACGCCGGCGCTCTGGTGCGCGCGGTCGAGGGCGAGCTCGGCACCGACCTCGGGATCGGCGCCGAGGATCTGCTCGAGACCCGCATCGAGCCGACCGGCGAACAGGTCAACGCCGAAGCGCTTTAGGCACACCCTCCTGCCGAAACGCGGCCAGGTTGTTACCGTCGTGGCCACGACGACGAGGGAGCCCCCACGCACCGGGGGCTGAGATCGCGCCGGGCGGGCGCGGTACCTCGGAACCTGAACCGGGTCATTCCGGCGGAGGGAGTGCGTCCCCCTTGGCGGCACCCACCCACGGGCCGTTCCCGCGGCTGCACGTGCTGACCCCCGCACACCAGCGGGCGGACGACCTGCGCACGCTCGATGCGGTCCTCGAGGCCGGCGCGCCGGCCATCCAGGTCCGGGTCAAGGACCGCACCGACCGTGAGCACCTCACGGTCGCCCGGGCGATCACCGAACGCTGCCGCACCGCGGGCGCGACGTGCGTGGTCAACGACCGGATGGACATCGCCCTGGCGGCCGGCGCTGACGCGGTGCACCTCGGCCTGTCCGACCTGCCGGTCGCAGTGGCCCGGGAGCTCGCCGGCGACCGACTGCTGATCGGCGGCACCGCCCGCGACCCGGCCACCGCCCGCCGGCTGGTCGACGAAGGTGCGGACTACCTCGGTGCCGGCCCGACCTTCCCCACCCGCACCAAGGACGGGCTGCCGGATCCGCTCGGGCCCGGCGGGGTCGGCGCGATCGCCGCGGCGGTCGCGGTCCCGGTGATCGCCATCAGCGGCATCACCGCCGACCGCCTGCCGCAGGTGCTGGCCACCGGGGTGCACGGCGTCGCGGTCACCGGCGCGGTGATGGACGCTCCCGATCCGGCGGCCGCCACCCGGCAGCTGCTGGTGTCGCTGGCAGGACAGGAGGCCGTCGGATGAGCGTGGACGTGCTGATCATCGGCGGTGGGCTGATCGGGCTGTCCTGCGCCTGGCGGTCCGCCGAGGCCGGGCTCGACGTCACGGTGGTCGACCCCGAGCCGGCCCGCGGCGCCTCCCACGTGGCCGCCGGGATGCTCGCGCCGGTCACCGAGGTCGTCTACGGCGAGGAGGACCGTCTCGCCTTCAACATCGCCGCGGCCCGGCGCTGGCCGCAGTTCGTCGCCGACCTGCGCGAGGCCACGGGCCGGGACGTCGGCTACCGCGCGACCGGCACCCTGCTGGTCGGCGCCCACCCCGACGACGCGACCGCCCTGGCCGACCTGCACGCCTTCCACACCGAGCTCGGGCTCGAGGTCGCCTGGCTCCGCGGCCGCGAGGCACGCGTCCGCGAGCCGATGCTCAGCCCCCGGGTGCGCGTCGGCCTGCACGCGGCCGAGGACCACCGCGTCGAACCGCGTGCGGTGCTCGCGGCGCTGCTCGACGCCTGCGACGCGTCCGGGGTCGAGCTGCGCCGCGCCAGCGTCGATCGCGTCGAGACCGACGGCGCCCGGGTCAGCGCGGTGTCGTCCTCCGACGGTCAGGTCCTGCAGGCCGGCGAGGTGGTGCTCGCCGCCGGTGCCTGGTCGCAGACGATCGACGGACTGCCCGACGCGGCCCGGCCGCCCGTCCGGCCGCTGAAGGGCCAGGTGCTCCACCTGCGCGATCCGGACGGACAGCCGGTGCTGGCCACCACCGTCCGCGGGCTGGTCGACCACCGCAATATCTACCTGCTGCCACGCGACGACGGTCGGCTGGTGGTCGGTTCGACCCAGGAGGAGCGGGGCTTCGACACCGCCGTGACAGCCGGAGGCACGCGTGAGCTGCTCGACGACGCCGCGACGGTCGTGCCCGGCATCGACGAGCTCGAGTTGACCGAGGCGGTCGCGGGGCTTCGCCCGACCACGCCCGACAACACTCCGGCGATCGGCCGCCACCACCTCGACAACCTGGTGGTGGCCACCGGCCACCACCGCAACGGCGTGCTGCTGACCCCCATCACCGCCGAGGCCGTGACCGCCCTGCTGGCCGGCGGGCGGCCCGACCCGCTGCTCGACGTCGCCGCCCCCGACCGGCCCGCGCTGGCCGTCAGCCATGGCCGGCGCGAGGACACCTCCCCGGCGCTCGAAGCGCTGATCACCGCCAACCGCACCACCGGAGGTCGCTGATGCCGATCGAGATCAACGGCCGGACCCGCGAGCTCGAGACCCCGATCATGCTCGGCGAGCTGATCGACGCCGAGGTCACCGACCGCCGCGGCGTGGCCGTCTCGCTCAACGGCGAGGTCCTGCCTCGCAGCGACTGGGACACCACCACCGTCGACGACGGCGCGCGCATCGAGGTCGTCGGCGCCGTACAGGGCGGCTGACGCCGGCCACCCCTGCACAGGAGCCGACCCCATGGACGACCCACTGACCATCGGCGGCACCAAGCTGCACTCGCGCCTGGTGCTCGGCACCGGCGGCGCGACGAGCCTCGAGGTCCTCGAACGCGCCATCCTCGCTTCGGGCACCGAGGTGGTGACCGTCGCGCTACGGCGGGTGACCGACACCGGCCCCGGTTCGCTGCTCGATGTGACGACGCGGACGGGGGTGCACCTGCTGCCCAACACCGCCGGGTGCTACACCGCCACGGAGGCCGTGCAGGTGGCCCGACTCGGCCGTGAGGCCTTCGAGACCGACTGGATCAAGCTCGAGGTCATCGCCGACGAGCGCACCCTTTACCCGGACCCTGTGGAGCTGCTCGACGCCGCCGAGCAGCTGGTGGACGACGGCTTCACCGTGCTGCCCTACACCAACGACGACCCGATCCTGGCGACGCGGCTGGCCGAGCTCGGCTGCGCCGCGGTGATGCCGCTGGGCTCACCGATCGGCTCCGGCATGGGGATCTGCAACCCCTACAACCTGACGATCATCCGCGAGCAGGTCGAGGTCCCGGTGATCCTCGACGCCGGCGTCGGCACCGCCTCGGATGCCGCGATCGCGATGGAGCTCGGCTGCGACGGGGTGCTGCTGGCCTCGGCGGTCACCCGGGCGCGCGATCCGGAGGCGATGGCCACCGCGATGCGCCACGCGGTCGAGGCGGGCCGCCTGGCCCGTCGTGCCGGACGGATCCCCAAGCGGTTCTACGCGCAGGCCTCCACCACCGACCAGGGCCGACCCGACCTGCTCGGCCCCGACGCTCCCACCGCGGAGGCGTGATGGGCCGCATCCCGACCCTGCTGGTCGTCACCGACCGTCACGCCGCCGCCCGCGGCGGCCGCTCGGTGCCCGAGGCGGTCGACCGCGCGATCGCGGGCGGAGCACCGGCCATCCTGCTGCGCGACAAGGACCTGCCGATCGACGAACGGCGCGCGCTCGGCGAGCAGCTGCGCCCGATGGTCACCGCCGCCGGAGCACGGCTGCTGGTCTCCGGTGACGTGGCGCTCGCGCGAGCCCTGGACGCCGACGGGGTCCACCTGGCCGCCGACGATCCGCCGTGCCCCGAGTCGGTGGGGATCGTCGGGCGGTCCTGCCACGACCGCGACGAGGTGGCCGCCGCCCGATCGGAGGCCGTGGCCTATGCCAGCGTCTCGCCGGTGGCGGCCACGGCGTCCAAGCCCGGCCACGGACCGGCGCTCGGCGTCGTCGGACTCGAGGAGCTGGTGCGGGTCGCCGACGGCCTGCCGCTGCTGGCCCTCGGAGGCGTCACCCCCGCCAACGTCGCGGCGTGGCGCCACGCCGGGGCCCACGGCATCGCGGTCATGGGCGGGATCATGGCCGCACCCGACCCGGCCGGATCCGTCCGGGCGCTGCTCACCGCGTGGGACAACGCCGGCGGTGCCGACACCGTCGGGACCTCGCAGACGTCACAGGAGAGGACACCGCCATGAGCGAGCCAGCCGTGACGCTCACGATCGCCGGCTCCGACTCCGGAGGTGGGGCCGGGATCCAGGCCGACCTGCATACCTTCGCGCGCATGGGCACGTTCGCCACCACGGTGATCACCGCGGTCACCGCACAGAACACCACCGGCGTCAGCGACGTGCACGTGATCCCGGCCGCAACCGTCACCGCCCAGATCGACGCCGTGCTCGACGACCTGCCGGTGCGCGCGGTCAAGACCGGGATGCTCGCCACCGCCGAGCTCGTCGCCCTGGTGGCCGACCGGGCCGCCGCCGGTGACCTGCCGTCGCTGGTGGTCGATCCGGTGTTGGTCTCGGCCACGGGCCACCGGCTGCTCGAGCCGGGCGCCGCCACCGTCTACCGCGACCGGCTGCTGCCGCACGCCACCGTGGCCACTCCCAACCTCCACGAGGCGGCGGTGCTGGTCGACCGTGAGCTGATCACCGCCGATGACGCCCGGGCCGCCGCGCATGAGCTGGCCGCGCTCGGACCCGACGTGGTGGTGGTCAAGGGCGGCCACCTCGACGGCCCCGACGCGGTCGACCTGGTCGTGGCCGGGGGCGAGGACCACGAGCTCGCCGCCGAGCGGATCGACACCCCCAACACCCACGGCACCGGCTGCACCTTCGCCGCCGCCACTGCGGCCGGGCTGGCCACCGGCCTGGATCCGCTGACCGCGGTGCGACACGCCAAGGACTTCGTCACCGACGCGATCGCCGGGGCGCAGGGCTGGAGGCTGGGCGCGGGCAACGGGCCGCTCGACCACCACGGCTTCTCCACCGGATCGTCCTGAGGCGGCGCTATACGCTCGGCGGCAACCGACCGAGGGGGCCGTACCGTGCTGGTCACCAAGTATCCGCAGTCGTGCCTGATCGTCGAGGTCGACGGCCGCCGGCTGCTGATCGACCCGGGGATCTTCGTCAGCGCCGCCCACACCCCCGAGGAGCTCGGGCAC
>SKSM01000099.1 GCA_007122985.1 Nitriliruptoraceae bacterium
GATCAGCGCGACGGGGGCGGCATCGGCCAGGACGGCTGCGGCGTGCGCTTCGGACGCGTCGGTCGCCAGCGGCACCGCCGCGGCCCCCAGGCGCCAGACGGCCAGCAGGACGACCGTCACGCTCGCCAGGTTCGGCAGTGCCACCACGACCCGGTCGCCGGAAGCGACCCCCTGCTCGTGCAGCGCGGCGGCGACGTCACCGACCCGGTCGGCCAGGGTGGTGTGGTCGAGCCGGACCTTCCCGGCCACGACCGCCGGATGGTCGGGGAAGTCGCGGACGGCGTCGTCCAGCAGTCGCGGCACCGGCACGGCGGGGAGCAGGAAGTCGGTCGGTACCCCCGGCGGATAGGTCGCCGCCCACGGCCGGGGCAGCGACGACGGCTCGGGTAGATCGGCGGCTCGCGGCGGCGTCGCCGGCAGCTGACCGCTGACCACCTCGACTCCTCACGCCGCCGTGTCGGTCGCCCGCCGACCCACCACGCTGGGAGGCTACCGGGCCACGTCCCGCAGCTATCGTGACGAGCTCACCACGCCCCGCGCGTCGCGTGCGTGACGCCCGGCCGGCGTGTCCCACCCGATCAGGAGGAGCCTGCGTGCCGCAGCCGATCCCCCCGGCGCTCGAGCAGGCACGCAGCGAGATCGACGCGGCGCTCGCCTCCGCGTGGGACCGGCTGCTGCCCCCGGTCACCGACATCGACGCGCGCTTGGAGCCGGTCACCGCCGCCCTGCGCCGGTTCACCCATGGCGGCAAGCGGGTGCGCCCGGCGCTGCTGCTACTCGGGTTCGAGGCCGCCGGCGGCGCCGACCGCACCGCCGTGCACGGCCCGGCGCTCGCGCTCGAGTTGCTGCACACCTGCGCGCTGGTGCACGACGACGTGATCGACCGCGCCCCGACCCGCCGCGGCCGCCCGACGGTGCACCGGGCCTTCGCCGCCGCCCACGCCGAAGCGGGCTGGAGCGGCGACGCCGACGACTACGGCGAGGCGGTCGCGATCCTGGTCGGAGATCTCGCGTTCGTCCAGGCCGATGCGCTGTTCTTGGAAGCCGCCGTCCCAGCCGATGCGCTCATGGCCGGGCTGCGCTGCTTCGTCACCCTGCGCGAGGAGGTGATGGCCGGCCAGTTCCTCGACCTGCAGACCGCCACCAGTCGCTCCTCGGACCGGTCGGCCGCGATGGCGGTGGCGACGCTGAAGTCCGGGCGCTACTCGGTGTCACGGCCGCTGGAGGTCGGGGCGGCGCTGGCGGGCGCGGGCGCGCCACTGCGCGAGGCCCTGCGCGCCGCCGCAGACCCGCTCGGGCGCGCCTTCCAGCTGCGCGACGACCTGCTGGGGGTGTTCGGGCAGGAGGACGACACCGGCAAGTCCACGGCGTCCGACCTCGCCGAGGGCAAGCGCACCCTGCTGATCACCGAGGCGCTGCGGCGGCTCGACCCCGACGGCCGGGACGTGCTCGAGGCCGCGCTCGGCGATCCGCAGCTGTCCGACGACGAGGCCGACCGGCTGCGGGGCCTGCTCGAGGACTGCGGCGCCCGTGCCGCCGTCGAACGCACCGTCGCCGAGGAGGTCGCGGCCTCGCATGCCGCGATCGCAGACCTGCCCGTTGCCGACGCGGCGCGGACCAGACTGCACGAGCTGGCGCGCTACCTCGGCGACCGGCGGGCGTGAGCGGCGACAGCGGCCAGCGGGACGGCTGGGCCCGGTCTGGCGGGCCTCGGTGTGGCGGGACCCGGTGTGGCGGGCCCCGGTGTCAGCCGGTCGGGGCCACGGACGGGCCGCTGGGCACGGGCGCCGCAGCGACTGCCCCCAGCGTGGGATCCTGCTGGATCGACTCCACCCATGGGAACACCCAGGTGAACAGGACCACGACCGCCACCACGATCAGGATCACCCACAGCAGCACCCGCACCGGCGTCGGGAGCCGCCGTCGGCCGGTGCTGCCCGCACCGCCCTGCGGATCAGAGACGTCGTCGTTCATTGGTCGGCCAGCTCCTCGATCGGCTCTCCGGCGGTGGACTCGATCGGTTCGTCGAGCAGCTCGCCCCAGGCGATCAGCCGCTGCGCCGCGCTGCCGCGCGGATGGCAGGTGGTCAGGGTGATGGTCGGCTCGCCGGAGCCGAGCGGGTCCTCCCCGACGACCCACAGCTCGGTGGGTGCGACCACCCGCTGCTCGCGGTAGGCGTAGACCCACTCGCGACCGTCACGATCCATCACGTGGATCGTGTCGTCGTCCTGCAGCTCGTTGAGCGACCAGAACGGCGAACCGTAGGTGGTGCGGTGGCCGGCGATCGCGAGGTTGCCCTCCCCGCCCGGGCGGTCGGACTCGGGGTAGTGGCCCGGCCCGGCCCGCAGCACGTCGAGGCTCACGCCCTCCACGACGTAGAGGACGTCGTCGGTGACGATGTGCTCGCCGTCGCGCTCGAACCACAGCGCCGCGTAGGCATCGCCCGGATCGACCGGCACGTCCGGCGCGTCCGCGCCGCCGCCCGGCACGTCGTCGTCCGGTTCGAGTGCCTGCGGCCGCTCGCCATCGAGGACGGGTACCTCGACGCCGAACTGCTCGGCCAACTGCGACTGCGCCCGGTTGGTCTCGAGCCCGGTGAACCACAACAGGTAGACCACGTAGAGCAGCACGATCGCGCCACTGACCACCAGCAGCCACCCGATGCCACGGACAAGCCTGGTCACCGTGCCTCCGCTCGTCGGTGTGGTCGCGGGTCTCGTCGCGCCGCGGGTGGTGTCGTCGTTGCCGCGCGGCCGGAGCCGGCCCGCCGGGGGCGCCAGTGTCGGGGCGGCGACCTCGAGGGCCCGGCCGCCCTGCGATAGCGGCAGCAACGACGGCAGCCTACCGTCGGGCCCTCGAACTCCGGCAGGGTGGGCGTCGCCTCCCGGCTACGCTTGCAGCGCTGCGCAGGTCCGACGACGAGCCACCGGGACGAGGACGCCATGCCCAAGAGCAAGCACCGGCGCAGCGGTCGCAAGCGGCCGCGCAGCTACGAGACCGTCGAACCGGAGCGCAACCCCACGCCCTCGCCGCAGTGGGTCCCCGTGACCGGTGCGACCCTCCTGGTCGTCGGCGTGTTGATCATCCTCGTCGGCTACCTACCGGTCGTCACCGCGGTCACGGCGACCTGGCCGTGGTTCGGATCCAACTGGGGTCTGATCGTGGGCTTCCTGGTGCTCGCGACCGGCTTCGGCTTCCTCACCCGCTGGCGCTGACCGTCGGGGGCAGCCGACCGGACCGCCAGGCGCGTGCGCGGAAGCTCGTGCGTTTGGCGCGCACCGGGGCGCGTTGAGCTGCTGCTCATCCCGGCTTTTCCACAGTTCACCCGCGGCGTGCCCTGACCTGATCCCGGATACACGTTGTTATCCACAGCGCCTGTGGATGTGGTGTGGGCAAGGCCGGTGCGCCTGGCCCCGCCGCCACCGCTGCGACCGCCGCCCCCACCCTCGACCCGCTGCCTCCCCAGAGCGGGTGCAGATTGACTCACCGGGTGCAGATCGACTCACCGGGTGCAGATCGTCGCAGATCTGAGACAAAGTGCACCCGCTGAGACAAAGTGCACCCGCTGCGACGAGCACGGCGGGCGGGTGTCAGCTGAGGATCTCGGTGCGCTCGTTCATGCGCTGACCGCAGTGGGAGGGGGCGCGGTCGGTGCCACGGATCAGCAGCAGCACCTCCGTGCCGCACTCCTCGCACCAGAACAGCGTGCGCTCGTCGCTGCTCACCGGGGCCGCGGGGGTCGCCTGGTCGTCGTCGAGCTGCTTCGCATCGTGGACCAGGGCTCGCAGGCTCGTGAGCAGCCACCGCAGCAGCGCCGCCGCCAACAACGGGGCGAGGACCCACTGCCATCCGAAGTTCACACCGACGATGCCGGCGACCGCGGCGATCACGGCCAGCAGGATCCAGCGCACGGGCGTCTCCGACGACGGGTTGGGTCGGGTCGGCCGCGTCACCAGCCGCCGGCCGACGGCCACCGGACGGCCGCCGGTCGACAGGGTGCCCGCAGGCCGGTCTCACCGCCAGCCGACCGCCACGCGAGCGGTCGTCCTGGGACCGGCCGGCCGCAGCCCGGCCGTGGTGTCAGCCGAGCCGCTCGATGATGGTGGCGTTGGCCATCCCGCCACCCTCGCACATGGTCTGCAGGCCGTACCGCCCGCCGGTGTGCTCGAGCACGTTGACCAGGGTCGTCATCAGCTTCACCCCGGACGCACCGAGCGGATGGCCGTTCGCGAGCGCCCCGCCGTGCATGTTCACCTTGTCGGGATCGGCCTTGAGCTCGCGTTGCCACGCCAGGACGACCGGCGCGAACGCCTCGTTGACCTCGAATACGTCGATGTCGTCGACACGCAGCCCCGCACGGTCGAGCACCTGCTCGGTCGCCGGGATGACCCCGGTGAGCATCATGATCGGGTCATCGCCGGCGAGCGCGAAGCTGTGCACCCGCGCGCGGGGGGCGAAGCCGTGCGCCTCGGCCACGGACCGCTCCATGATCAGCACGGCGCCGGCACCGTCGGACAGCTGCGAGGAGTTCCCGGCGTGGATCAGCCACTGCAGGTCCGGGAAGCGCTCCTCCCACGACGGGTGCTGGAAGGCCGGATCGAGCGCGGCCAGCCCCTCCACCGAGGTGCCAGGGCGCACGCCCTCGTCCCGATCGAGGACGTCGCCGCTCGGCCCGTCGCCACGGTCGATCGCGGTCGGGTTCAGCTCCGCGTCCAGCAGGCCGGCGTCGGTGGCGGCGACCGCGCGGCGGTGGGACTCGGCGGCGAAGGCGTCGGTGTCCTCGCGGGTCAGTCCCCAGCGAACGGCGATCAGTTCGGCGGAGATGCCCTGCGGCACCAGGCCGCCCTCGTAGCGCTGCGGGATGCGGGTGCCGAACGGATCCTGTCCCGCCAGCGACGAGCCCATCGGCACCCGGCTCATCACCTCCACCCCGGAGGCGACCGCGACGTCGTAGGCGCCGGCCAGCACGCCCTGGGCCGCGAAGTGGACCGCCTGCTGCGACGACCCGCACTGCCGGTCGATGGTCGTTGCCGGAACCGACTCGGGGAAGCCGGCCGCGAGCACGGCGCTGCGGCCGACGTTGAACGTCTGCTCGCCGACCTGTGAGACGCACCCGGTGACCACGTCATCGATGCGGGCGGGGTCGAGGCCGGTGCGGGCGGTCAGAGCCTGCAGGGTCTCGGCGAGCAGGTCGAC
>SKSM01000034.1 GCA_007122985.1 Nitriliruptoraceae bacterium
CCCTTGCCGCCGCCGCCGGCCACGGCCTTGACCAGCAGCGGGAAGCCGACGGTCTCGGCTGCGGCGATGAGGTCGTCGTCGGTCGCGTCGTCCTGGTCGTGCCCGGGGACCACTGGCACGCCCGCGGCGGCGAGTCGGCGCTTGGCCGCCGCCTTGTCGCCCATGAGCTCGATCACCTCGGCGGTGGGCCCGATGAACGTCAACCCGGCGGCCGCGACGGCACGGGCGAACGCCGGTGCTTCGGCGAGGAAGCCGTAGCCGGGGTGGACGGCGTCGCAGCCGGTGTCGCGGGCGGCGGCGATCAGGGCGTCGACATCGAGGTAGCTCTCACCGGCCGGCGCCGGACCGATCCGCACCGAGACGTCGCCCTCGCGGGCATGCGGCTCGTGCGCGTCGGCGTCGCTGTGGACGGTGACCGCGCCGACGCCCATGCGCCGGCAGGTACGGACGATGCGCCGGGCGATCTCGCCCCGGTTGGCGATCAGGACACGGTCGGGCACGAGACCTCACCTCCCACAGCCGTGACGCTAGCAAGCGCGCGCCCGCGGGCCCTCCGCGATGCCGCCCCGGGAGGGCGTCTGCGGTCGGCACGGTCGTCAGGTGGCCGGTGCAGGTTCGGGGCGGGATGTCCGGTTGATCCGGACGGGCTGCACCATGCGAGTGGTGGGCGGCGTCGCGGGACCGGCGTCGACACGTGGCTGGGGCGGGATGTCCGGTTGATCCGGACGAGCTGCACCGCCGACGCGTGGCCACCGACTCCCGGGCGGTGCACGCTCACCGCGCCCCGGACGCCGCGATCACGCAACCCGCGGCCGGGCTCGGACGTCTGTATCGGGGAGGCGTCACGTCACCGACCGTGAGGAGACCGCGACCCATGCGACCCCACCGACTGCGTGCGCTGGTGCTGACGGGCACCGCCGCACTGCTGCTCGCCGCCTGCGGCGACGACCCGGACCCGACCGTCGACGACGCGCCCGCAGAGGAGGAGGCGGACGCCGCCGAGACCGACGCCGGGGCGGACGACGGGTCCGGTGACGACGCCGACGGTGCACCGACCCCGGACGCCGACCTGGTGGCCGACCCCTGCGAACCGCACGAGGAGCGGGTCGACGAGACGTTCATCGAGCTCGCCGCGCCGGTCGACGGCCAGGCGGTCGACGACGACCTCGACCTGGTCGGCTGCTCCAACGTCTTCGAAGCGAACGTGCAGTGGCGGCTCGAGGCCGACGGCGAGGTGCTCGACGACGGCTTCACCACCGCCGAGTGCGGCAGCGGCTGTGTCGGCGCGTTCGAGGAGCAGCTGGCGCTGGACGCCGCCGACGGGCACGAGCAGGTCACGCTCACGGTGTTCGCCCCCAGCATGGCCGAGGGCGAGGGTGACGCCGAGGAGCCGTCGGTGTCGGTGACGCTGCAGCGCTGACGACGTCGGCCGGGCGCCTCCGCCCGAGCTTCGTGCTCAGCCGCGATCGGCCAGGAACGCCTGGATGCGGGCCTCCGCCTCCTGTGAGGCGCGGGCCCGGGCGATCGTCTCCAGCCGCAGCTGCTCGCTGTCGGCGGGGGAGGGGGTCGCGGCGATCCGAGGGATCAGCTGCTTGGTCACACGCTGGCCGTTCGGACCGGCGGCCACCACGGTGTCGAGCACCCGGCCGAACACCTCGTCGAGGTCGTCGGGCTCGCACACCTCGTGGACCAGCCCGAGCGCGGCGGCGCGGTCGGCGTCGAACACCTCGCCGGTGAGGAAGTAGCGGTGGGCGTTGGCGGTGCCGATGCGCGGCAGGACGTAGGCCGAGATCATCGCGGGCACGAGGCCGAGCCGGACCTCGGTGAACCCGAACTTGGCCCCCCGCACCGCCACGGCGATGTCCACGCACGAAAGCAGGCCGGAGGCGCCGGCGACGGCATGGCCGTTGACCCGGGCCAGGACGGGCATCGGCAGGTCGTGGACGGCGCGCAGCATCGACTCGAAGGTGCGCGAGTCGTCCACCCCGTCAGCGGCGTCGCCGCCCGCCGAGCGCATCCAGTTGAGGTCCGCGCCGGCCGAGAACGCCGATCCGGCGCCGGTGAGGACCACCGCGCGCACGTGCTCGTCGGCGGCCAGCCGGGTCGCCGCTTCGGTGACGGCGTCCATCAGCGCGCCGTCGAAGGCGTTGCGGACGTGCGGGCGTTGGAAGGTCAGGGTGACCACGCCGCGCTCGTCACGCTGCTCGCCGAGCACGGGGTCGGTGTCGCTGCTGCTCATGGGCTGCCTCGGCTCACATGCGGAACACGCCCCACTGGGGACGTGTGATCGGCGCGTGCAGGGCGGCCGACAGGCCGAGGCCGAGCACGTCGCGGGTCTCGGCCGGATCGATGATGCCGTCGTCCCACAGCCGTGCGGTCGCGTGGTAGGGATGGCCCTCGGCGTCGTAGCGCTCGCGGATGGGCTCTTTGAAGGCGGCCTCGTCCGCCGTCGACCAGGTCTCGCCGGCGGCCTCGATCCCGTCGCGCTTGACCGTGGCGAGCACCGTGGCGGCCTGTTCGCCGCCCATGACCGAGATGCGGGCGTTGGGCCACAGCCACAGGAACCGGGGGTCGTAGGCGCGGCCGCACATGGCGTAGTTGCCGGCGCCGAACGAGCCGCCGATGACCACCGTGAGCTTGGGAACGGTCGAGCAGGCCACGGCGGTGACCATCTTCGCGCCGTCCTTGGCGATGCCGCCGGCCTCGTACTCGCGGCCGACCATGAAGCCGGAGATGTTCTGCAGGAACACCAGCGGGATGCCCCGCTGGTTGCACAGCTCGATGAAGTGTGCGCCCTTCTGGGCCGATTCGGAGAACAGGATCCCGTCGTTGGCGACGATCCCGACCGGGTAGCCGTGGATGCGCGCGAAGCCGCACACCAACGTCTCGCCGTACAGCGGCCGGAACTCGTGCAGCAGCGAGCCGTCGACCACCCGTGCGATCACCTCGCGGACCGGGAAGGGCTGGCGCACGTCGCTCGGCGCGATCCCGTAGAGCTCCTGCGGGTCGTGGGCCGGGGGCGCCGGCTCGGCGACCTCGACGGGCACCTGGTGGGCGCGGTTGAGGTTGGCCACCGCGTCGCGGGCCAGCGCGAGGGCGTGGGCGTCGTCGGCGGCGAGGTGGTCGACCACGCCCGAGACGCGCGCGTGCAGGTCGCCGCCGCCGAGCTCTTCGGCGGTGACCTCCTCGCCGGTCGCGGCCTTCACCAGCGGCGGGCCACCGAGGAAGATGGTGCCCTGCTCACGCACGATGATGGTTTCGTCGCTCATGGCCGGGACGTAGGCGCCGCCGGCGGTGCACGAGCCCATCACCACCGCGATCTGGGGGCATCCGAGCCCCGACAGCTGGGCCTGGTTGCGGAAGATCCGACCGAAGTGGTCGCGGTCGGGGAACACCTCGTCTTGCATCGGCAGGAACGCCCCGCCGGAGTCCACCAGGTAGACGCACGGCAGGAGGTTGTCGCGGGCGACCTCCTGCGCCCGCAGGTGCTTCTTGACCGTCATGGGGTAGTAGGTGCCGCCCTTGACCGTGGCGTCGTTTGCGACGACCACTACCTGGGTGTCGGCGACGGTGCCCACCCCGGTGATGATGCCGGCGCCGGGTGCCTCCCCGTCGTAGAGGCCCTCGGCCGCCAGGGGCGAGAGCTCGAGGAACGGCGTGCCGGGGTCGAGCAGCGCCTCGACGCGATCCCGCGGCAGCAGCTTGCCGCGGGCGACGTGCCGTTCCCGGGCACGGGGGGAGCCGCCGTCGCGCGCGTGGGCGAGCCGTGCGCGCAGATCGGCCAGCAGGCCCAGGTGGTGCTCACGGTTGGCGAGGAAGCCCGCCCCGTGGGGGTCGACCGTGCTGTCGAGCTGCTCCATCAGCCGGTCAGGCGCTGCTTGGCGATCGCTGACACCCGTGCGCCGTCGGCCTGTCCCTGGACCCGCGCCATGGCTGCCTTCATCACCTGCCCCATCGCCTGCGGCCCGTCGGCGCCGAGCTCCGCGATGACCTCGTCGACGATGCGGGTGAGCTCGTCGTCGTCGAGCTGGGCGGGCAGGTAGGCCTCGTAGACGGCGGCCTCGGCCTCCTCGGAGGCGGCCGACTCCTCGCGCCCGGCTTCGCGGAAGGCCGTCGCGGCCTCGCGACGGCGCTTGACCTCGCTGGCCAGGACCGTGTGGACCACCTCGTCGTCGAGGGTCGCCTGCGGACCGTGCCCCTCGGCGACCGCGCGGTTCTTGAGCGCCGAGACCGCCATGCGCAGCGCGGAGGTCCGGGCCTTGTCGCGCGCCTTCATGGCTTCGCGTAGGTCGGAGGCGATCTGTTCGTGCAGGCTCACGGTCACTCCCGTCCTGATGGGCCCCGCGATCGGTCGACCGCACGCGGCAGACTAGTTCGGTGTGTCGCGAACGAGGCGACGTCCCCGCCCAGCGGGCGGGGACGTCGCGGTGCGAGCTGCTGGTCAGTTCTGGTCGTCGGTCTCGGCGACGGTCTCGGCCACGGTCTCGGCACTCTTGCGCACCGAGGTCGCGGCGGCCTTGACCTGGCTCTTGGCCACGTCGGCCTGCTTGCCGGCCGCCTCGGCGGCTGCCGAGCCGGTCTTGGTGACCGAGGTGAAGGCGGCCTTGAGTTGTGAACGCGTCGCGGCGGTCTGGTCGAGGATCTTGGCGACACGCTCGTCATGGGTCACGTCGTCGACGACCCGGCGGCCGTCGGCGGCCTTGCGGTCGACCGCCTTGCCGAGGGTGTCGAGGTAGCGCTTGGTGTCGGAGGTGACCCGCTCACGCAGGTGCACCAGGGCCTCCTCGGAGCGCAGCGACTCCATCTGCTCCGGCAGGCGGCGCACGACGCCGACGAGGTCCCGGCCGATGCCGGCGACGGCGTAGCCGGTGGTCTCGAGGATCGCGACGGGCTCGCGCTCGTAGAGCGGCGTGGTCTGCTTGGCCGCGGTCGTCTTTGCGGTCGTCTTGGTCGCGGCGGTCTTCTTGGCCGCGGTCTTCTTGGCGGTGGACTTGGCGGTGGTCTTCTTCGCGGTGGTCTTCTTCGCGGTCGTCTTGCCGCTGGTGTCGGCGGTGGTCGCCATCTGGGTGCTCCTTTGGAGGACGGGTGGGGGACGGGTGCGGGTCGGACGGACGACGGGCGATGAACAGGGGGTCCGGGGCGCGGTCCGCAATGGGCGGCAGGGCGCTCGCCGTGTGCTTGCAAGAGTACGCAC
>SKSM01000205.1 GCA_007122985.1 Nitriliruptoraceae bacterium
CACGGTGCAGCCTGTCCGGATCAACCGGACACGCCGCCCCAACCACCCGACGAGCCCGGGCTCAGCAGCAGACCATGCCGATGAGGTGCACCAGGTGTTCGTGCAGCACCCACGTGCACAGCGCGGCACCGATGATCAGGCCGCCCGACAGCATCCCGGCACGCCGGACCCGTGCCGAGGAGGGCACGATCTCGGCCCCGTCGCCGAGCAGCACCCCCAGACGCAGGTCGACCGCGGGCGTGAACCCTGCAACGTGGGCGCGGGCGAGTGGCGGCAGGGCCAGCAGCGCTCCCGCGAGGTCCGACGCCGTCGCCCCGTGCGCCATCGCGTAGCGATCCGCGGCGATCTCACGCCGTGCCAGCTGCGTCGCGAGCCACTGACGGCCGACCGGCAGCAGGCGCAGCGCTGGCGCGACCAGACCGACCAGCAGCAGGCGAGCCGGGTCCCAGGACCGCTGGTGCGCCTGTTCGTGCAGCAGGACGGCGTCGAGCTGTCGAGGTGTCAGACGCTCCGGGAGGTCGCGGTCGCAGTAGATCGTCGGTCGGCACAACCCCGCGACGAACGCGGCGTCGCCCAGCGGGCCGGTACGCACCGGGGTGCCGGCGAGCTCGGCGGGCTCGCAGCGGTCGCGCAGTTGCCGCACCACTCGGGCGTGGCGCACGGCCGCACGCACGCCGACGACCCCGACGACCAGCACCACGGCCGCGAGCGCCGGACCGACGGAGGCGGCGTAGACGCCGGTCGTCAACGCAACGGCACAGAACCCGACGAGGCCGACCGTCAAGCCGATGAGCGCCACCCGGTCACGCATCGCCGCCTGCGACCTTCCGGAGCCGCTCGACCAGCTCCTCGTCAGCACCGTCGAGGGCTGCAGCGAACTGCGCCAGCGCGACGTCGCCGTAGCGGTCGAGCAGGTCGCCGACCTCCTGGCGGCTGAGATGCTCGACCAGTCCGTCCTCGTCGAACCGCGGGCTGTAGTCGTAGCCGCGACCGCGGCGCTGCCGCTCGACCAGGCCCTTGTCGTACAGCCTGCCGAGCACCGTCATCACGGTGGTGTAGGCCAGCTGATCGCTGGGGCTGCGCGCCTCGTTGAGGCGTTCCAGCACGGTCGGCACGCCGGCCGGCGCGTCCGCCCACAGCGCCGCCATCACCGCGTACTCCAAGGGGCCGAGCAACCCCTGGGCACCACCCGTTCGCCGCTGCGCCATACCGCCTCCGGCCGACCACCGCGAGAGTACTACACGAGCGTCATAGTCGCGCCGCCACCGTGGGAGTCAGCGAGCGGTGCCCCACCACGGACGGCCTCGATCGGTGGGCACGGTGTTAGGGTCGGTCCGGACGCGAGAGGATGCCGTATTCCTCCCACGGGGCACGGAGCGTCGGCGGCGGGACCTGGCGGCTCCGCCTGGTCGCAGGCGCTCCCGGGGATCGCACTGATCGGGGCGTGCTACGGCCTCGGACGGTTCGCCTACGGCTACTTCGTGCCCATCCTCCAGGAGGAGTTCGGGCTCGAGCCGCCCCTGCTCGGCGTGCTCGGCAGCCTGGGCTTCCTCGGCTACCTCGCCGCGATCATCGCCAGCTGGCTGGCCACCGACCGCTTCGGTCCACGACCGGTCGCCGTCGCGGCCGGGATGACCGCCACGCTGGGTCTGGCCGTGGTGGCCGCCGCACCCGGCATCGCCGTACTCGCCACCGGCATCTTCGTCGCCGGTGCGAGCACCGCGGTGATCGTGCCCCCGCTGGCGGTGGTCACCGGTCGGGCGGGCAGCGAAGCGCGCACCGAACGACTGCCCAACGCCCTGTCCGCCGGCACCGCCGTCGGGGTCCTGGCCACGCCGCCGTTCGCCCTGGTCTTCCTCGACCGGTGGCGCCCGGCCTGGGTAGGGCTGGCCGCCGCGGCCGCGGCCGCCACGGTGTGGGCCTACCGGCAGCTGCCACGGGAGTCGACGGGCGTGTCATCGGGCTACCTCGCCGACGACCTCTCACGGATCGCCGATGCCCCGCGGCGCTCGGCCGGCCTGGCACTCGCCGCGGCACTGATGGGGGCCGCCAGCTCCGCGGTGTGGGTGTTCGGCCTGTACGTGGCCGCCGGGCACGAGACCGACGGTGCGGCCGGACCGCACTGGCTGTGGCTGTTGATCGGCAGTGCCGCCCTGATCGTCCTGGTCGTGCGGGATGCGCTCATGCGTGCCGGCACCGGGTTGGTGTGGCGGCTGTCCATGCTGATCCTGGCCGCCGCCACCGCCACCTTCGGCCTGGCCGACCAACGCTGGACCCTGGCCCTCCTGGCCGCGCCGGCGTTCGGGGCCGCCTACGTGCTGGCAACCGGCACGTTGGTGCGCTGGGGCGCCATGCTCGCCGCCGACCGCTCGATCGACGGCATCCGCTTCGCGCTGCTGGCGATCGTGGTCGGCCATGCGATCGGCACCGCCGTCCTCGGTGAGCTGCTCGCCTTGGCGGAGCCGAGCCGGGTGTTCAACTGGACGGCAGGGCTCGCCGTGCTCGCTGCGGTGCTCGGACCGCGCAGGCGGCCCCACCGAGCCGACCCGCCCCACCCCGCATAGCCGGCCGGCGGCCCCGGGGCGGATCGCCGTGCCCGCCGGGCACCACGGTGCCCGCTGCTCAGCCACTCACCGCCGCGACCGGGGCGTCGTCGAGCGCCGCACGCAGCAGTTGCGCGACCGCCCGCGGGCCGGAGCGGGGCGCGACCACCTCGATGTCGGCGTTGTAGTTGGTGTTGGTGTTGACGTCGTAGGTCAGCAGCCGACCGTCGGGCGTCTCGACGTGCTCGAAGGCGACGACCTCGAGCCCGTGCTGCGAGGCGAACCCCTCGTAGCGGGCCACCAGCGAGGGGTCGACGTGCTCACGCAGGGTGAACAGCGACCCGCCGTCGGGACGACAGGCATCTGCCGGACACAGGTCGAACCCGGTCGAGGTGTCGACGTCGACGGCGTAGAGCAGCTGGCCGGCGACCAGCTCGACCCGGGTGATCAGCGGCTGCGGCGCGGTGACGTACTCCTGGACGAGCCACACCCCGTCGGGCGAGCCCGACAGCTCACCAGCCGCTGCCGCGGCGGCCAGCGCATCGTGGTCGGCGAACCACCGGACCCCGGCCCCGGTGCCGCCGCGGTTGGGCTTGACGACCAGCGGAGCGGGCACCTGCCCGGCCGCCTCGGCCACGTTCTGCGGATCGTCGCCGACGATCACGGCGGTGCGCGGGGTGTCGATGCCCATCGCACGCAGCGCCACGTGCTGCGCAGCCTTGCTCACCTCGAGCTCCAACGCTCGACGGCCGTTGACCACCCTGCGTCCGTGCGCCTCGAGCCAGTCCAGCACCGTGCGCGTGTGTGCGATCGCACGATCATGGCCACGGGTGCCGGCACTGGCACTCATCCGTGACCAGAACACCCCTTCCGGAGGCGGGTCGTCGAGGTCGACCACCCCACCGTCGAGGTGCCAGTCCGTCCAGGTGAGGCCGGCCTCGTCCAGCGCCTGCGCGAACGGTCCGAACCAGGCGGGGTTCTCGTGGAGCACGTGGACCTGCATGGGTGGCCTCTCGGCGGGGTGCGCGCACGGTCGGATCGGTCGGTCGGACCGGTCCGACCGTGACCGGACCGCGCGCAGGTTGCCCGCCACCGACCGCGCCTGCACAGCACGCGCGGGCAAACGCTGCGAATCCCGGCCGGCAGCCGTACCCCCACCGGGCGGGGCGCAGCCGGACGGACCCGGGGCGAGCCCTGTACGGCCCTACCCGCCGCTCGTAGACTCCCGCGGCGGAGAGGGGCGCGATGAGGCTGGCGGACCTGGTTGCGGGGCTGTCGCGCCTCGCCGACCTGGGCTTCGGGATCCCGGCCGGCGAGGCGCTGCGCTCGGCCGCGCTCGCGGCCGCCCTCGGGCGGTCGGTCGGGGCGGCCGACGACGACGTCCGGGCGGCCCTCTACACCGGCATGCTCCATCACGTCGGGTGCACCGGCTACGCACACGAGGCCGCCCGGGCACTCGGCGACGAGCTGACCATGTACGCGGTGACCGCCCAGACCAACCTGGCGGATCCCCGGGAGCTGTTCACCCGCTTCCTGCCGGGGCTCACCCGCGGACAACCGCCGATCGAGCGCGCACGGCTGGCGCTGACCACCGTCACCCGCGGACAGCGCATCGCGACCGAGTCGACGACCGCCGCGTGCGAGCTCGGACGGGACGCCGCACGCCGACTCGGGCTGCCCACCGCCGTCCAGGAGAGCCTCTACCGCTCCTACGAGTGGTGGAACGGCAAGGGCGTCCCGGACGGGCTGCAAGGTGAGGACATCCCTGTGGGTGCGCGACTCGCGGCGCTCAGCTCCACCGCCGCCCTGCTGGACACCACCGCTGACGCCGACCGGGTCGTCGAGGTGGTCCGCGGTGGCCGCGGCCAGCTGTTCGACCCCGGGCTCGCCGACCACCTGGTGGAGCACCTCACGGCGCTGCTCGGCGAGCTGGACGCGGCCGACCCACTGACGCTGGTGCTCGCCGCCGAGCCCGAACCGGTCGCGACCGTGCCCACGCCCCAGCTGGTCGAGATCGCCCGGGTCTTCGGCGACCTCGCCGACGTGAAGACCCCCTACACCCACGGCCATTCGCGCGCGGTGGCCGAGCTGGCCCGCGCCGCCGGCGAGCACCTGGAGCTCGCGGTGCAGGACGTCGACGACCTCGAACTCGCGGGACTGCTCCACGACGTCGGTCGGGTGGCCGTCTCCTCCGCGGTGTGGGACAAGCCGGGGACGCTGGCCACCCACGAGTGGGAACAGGTGCGGCTCCACGCCTACCACTCCGAGCGGATCCTGGCCGCGTCCGAGCGACTCACGGGGTTGGCGCCACTGGTCGGGGTGCACCACGAACGGTGCGACGGCAGCGGCTACCACCGGGGCTGCTCAGCCTCCGAGCTGTCGGTGCCCGCGCGGATCCTGGCCGCGGCCGACGTCTACCAGGCCATGACCCAGGCGCGTCCGCACCGGGCTGCGCTGGGCGCCGCCGACATCGAGGCGGAGCTGCTCGCCGAGGTCCGTGCCGGTCACCTCGACGCGGATGCGGTCGGCGCGGTGCTCGCCGTTGCGGGGCATCGCACCGTGGTGCGTCGTGAGCCCCCAGCGGGGCTGACCGCCCGCGAGGTGGAGGTGCTGCGGCTGGTCGCCGCCGGCTGCGGCAACCGGCAGATCGCCGAACAGCTGGTGATCTCGCCGCGCACCGCCGAGCACCACGTGCAGAGCATCTACGCCAAGATCGGCGCCTCGAGCCGGGCCGCGGCCGCGGTGTTCGCCATGGAACACGACCTGCTGCGCACGCCGGGCTGATCCGGGCGCTCGCAGGACACCGTCGTGCCCGCGGCCATGGTCGTGGCCCGGCCACGACCGACGGCTCCGGTCACGGCCCGTCGGGCGGTGACGAGGGCACCCACAGCACCCGTGCGACCAGCACGGCCGCGGCCACAGTGACGGCCACACCGAGCCAGGCGGCGTGCTGCGGCAGGAAGATCGTGACCAGCCCGGCGGCGACGCTCCACCATCCGGCCAGCAGCACGGACGCAAGGGCGAGCTGCACCGAGCGCCGCCCCCACCGATGGGCCGACCAGGGCGCTGCCGGCCGTCGACCGGCGCGGAGCTCGTGCAGGGGGCCCCAGGCGAGCACGACCGCCGTCGCCGCCAGCAGGCCCGTAGCGCCACGGGCGCCGGCTGCCAGCCACTGGTGGCTGCGCGGCATGCGCAGCTCGTCGAGCCCGTTCCAGCGGGCCCAGGCGGCCAGCTCCCCGATGAGCAGTGGATAGCTGTTGCGGCTGTTGGTGAGCACCACGAGCCCGTCGCCGGTGGCGGGCACGGTGACGAAGCCGCCGATCCAGCCCTCCTCCTCGCCGCCGTGGGACACCACCACCGTGCCGTCCGTCATGGTGTCGACGAAGTGGCCCCAGCCCGCCGCCTCGGCCATCAGGCGGTGGGGCACACCGGCAGTCGAGCTGCGCGGCCGATGCAGCCGGTCGACCGCCTCGGGCTCCAGTACCTCCGCACCGGCGGCGCCGACGTGCGCCGCCGCCGCGAAGCGCGCGAGGTCCGGTGCGGTGGTGTGCAGCCCGCTCGCGCCAACCGGGCCCTGCCAGTCGACGGACACGGGCGCACCGTCCGGTCCGTGTCCGGTGGCCGCCCGGACCGCGAGCCGCTCGTCGAGCGCGAAGGTCGAGTCGTGCATCCCGAGCGGCCCGAGGATCTCCTCGGCCATGAACGCCTCCAGCGGTCGGCCAGCCGCCTCCTCGATCAGCAGGCCGAGCACGGCGTACCCCGGGTTCGAGTAGACGAACCGGGAGCCGGGCTCGTGCTCGAAGCGCAGCAGCGCCGGGTCGACCTCGCCCGCGCGCAGCCGGTCGACCGAGGCCGGAAGTCCGCCGACCGCGAACGGCAGGCCGGCGGTGTGCGCCAGCAGGCGCCGCGGGGTCACCTGGTCGGTGGGATGCTCCGAGGCGGCGAGCTGCCACCCCTCGATCTGGGCCTCGACCGGTGCGTCGAGGTCGACCCGACCCGTCTCGGCGAGGTGCAGCACCGCCCAGGCGATCACGGACTTGGAGATGGAGCCGGCCTGGAACACCGTGTCGGCGACCACGGGTTCGCTCGTGCTGCGGTCGGCGACGCCGAACCCCTCGACCCAAGCGGTCGATCCGTTGACGACGACGGCGACCGCGGCACCGGGGACGTCGTCGCGCTCGAGACGCTCGTGGACGCGCTGTTCGATGCCGGCGGTGTACGCCTCGAAGCTCGCCGGAGCGGGCTGGCTGGTCAGCCACGGCGGTGCCGCCGCAGCCACCAGCGCGACCGTCGGCGCGGCATCGTCACGCGGCGTCGGCATGTGTCGGGCGTGCACCGGGGCAGCCAAACGGGTGCGCGGCGGGTGGCTCCAGAGGCACAAGTCCTTGGCCCCGGTGCCTGCGCGCAGTCGCCGTCACACCTGCTGGCGGGCCAGCCGGGCCTCGAGCGCCTCGATCAACAGCTCGAGACCCAGCGTGAAAGCCGCATCGACGTCGTAGCGGGGCAGCTCGGCCGCCGGGCCCACGATCAGCGGCCACTGCTCGACGTCGGTGACCTCGCCGGTGGGCGGCGGCTGGCCGTACCAGGTCACCTCGGCCAGCGCCTGGCTGGTCGCATGCGAGGCCAGTGCGAGCATCGCATGCGGTGCCAGCTCCCCGAACCCGCCCTCGCGCAGCGAGCTGAGCAACCGACCACCGAGCCGGAACACCGGCTGCGGCAGCACGCCGCGGGTCATGACGAGGGGGTAGGCGGACGGGTGGGCATGGGCGGTCTCGCGGATCGCCGCAGCCAGGGCCCGCGCCTGCGACTGCCACCGCCCGGCGTCGTCGACCTTCGCGGCGGCTTGCTCCCAGAGCAGCTCTACCACCCCGTCGAGCACGGCGTCCTTGTCCGGCACGTGGTTGTAGAGCGACATCGCCTCGACGCCGAGCTCGGCGCCCAACTTGCGCATGCTCAGGCCCTGCACCCCGTCACGGTCGATCAGGTCCAGCGCGGCCCGGAGGATGCGCTCGCGGGTCAGCGGCCGCCGGGTCGTCGCCGACGACCCCGCACGCTTGCGGGTGCTCATCCCCGTGCCCTCCGGACGTCGCCGACTGTGGACTTACAATGTAGTCAGCGGGTGAGGGCGGCAACCGCTGCGGTGTCCGCCGGGAAGCGGTGGCGGGTGCGGTTGGCGTAGCGCACCAGTGCGAGCATCAGCGGCACCTCCACCAGCACCCCGACCACGGTGGCCAGCGCCGCCGGCGACTGCAGCCCGAACAGCGCGATCGCGGCGGCCACCGCCAACTCGAAGAAGTTGCTCGCCCCGATCATCGCCCCCGGTGCGGCGATGGCGTGGCGGACCTTGAGCAGCTGCATCGCCCGGTAGGCCAGCCAGAAGATCAGCACCGTCTGGATGATCAGCGGCACCGCGATCAGCCCGATGTGCAGCGGGTTGGCCAGGATCACCTCGCCCTGGAAGGCGAACAGCAGTACCAGGGTGATGATCAGCCCGGTCGGGGTCACCGGCGCCAGACGGCGCATGAACACGCCGGTGAACCACACGATGCCACGCCGCCGGATCAGCGTGATGCGGGTGAACCAGCCTGCGGCCAGCGGGATGACGATGTAGAGCACCACCGACAGCGCCACGGTGTCCCACGGCACCGCGATGTCCGACACCCCCAGCAGCAGCAGCACGATCGGGGCGAAGGCAACCAGCATGATCAGATCGTTGACCGCGACCTGCACCAGGGTGTAGCCGGCGTCGCCCCGGGTGAGGTAGCTCCAGACGAACACCATCGCCGTGCACGGCGCCGCCCCCAGCAGGATCGCCCCGGCCAGGTACTGCCGGCCCAGCTCCTCGGGGATCAACGGCGCGAAGATCACCAGCAGGAACACATAGGCGATCGCGAACATCGTGAACGGCTTGACCAGCCAGTTGATGCCCGTGGTGACCAGCAGCCCCCGCGGCTCACGACCCGCCCCGACGATCGCGCCGAAGTCGATCTGGACCATCATCGGAAAGATCATCGCCCAGATCAGCACCGCGACCGGCAAGGACACCTGGGCGTACTCGAACCGCGACAGCACCTCGGGCACCGACGGCGCGAACTGCCCGAGCGCCACCCCGGCCACGATCGCCAAGGCCACCCACAGCGACAACAGCCGCCCGAACGTCCCGAGCCCAGCGTCGCGACCGGGCTGGTCGTCGGTGTCGGCCACCGCTTCAGGAACGGGGGCATCCACGGTGGGCTTCGACATGTCACCTCGGTGGGCGTCGCGACGATCTCGGTCGACCTCGGTCGATCAGCTTCATCGGGAAACGACGATAGCCGATGACCGCTGCGGGTGCGACGTCGCGACCACCGACCGGTGTCGCGTCCGCACGCCGTGCCCGGACTCCGTGTCCGGAGTCTGTGTCCGGACCCCCGTGTCCGGACCCCGCATCCGGACACCAGGCGACGGCTACAGCTCGGCGACGCCCCGCTTGAGCAGCGCGACCCCGGTGGCCGAGATGCAGTAGGCGCTGCGGGTCCCGACCGGGGTGGCCTGGACGAGCCCGGCGTCCCGCAGGATGCGCAGGTGCTCAGAGACCGTCGACTGGGCGAGCGGCAGCTCGGCGACGACATCGCCGGTGATGCAGGTCTCACGGCTCGCGAGCAGCCGCAGGATCCGGATTCGCGCCGGGTGACCGAGCGCCTTGGCCAGCTGTGCGAGCGTGCCGTCGTCGGGCACCTCGACGTCCTCGTCCGCCGCTGTGGGAGCGCAGGCCAGCGCGTCGCCCAGGTCGTCGTGAGCTACCGCGGTGGAGCGTCCCATGGTGTTCAGGGTATCGAACCTGCCCGTTCAGCCGTCTGCCACCTCGCCCGCGACCAGCTCGCGCAACCGCAGGGGATCGGCGGTGAGCACCACCAACTCGTCGCCACTCTCCAGGGCGGTGTTGCCGTCCGGGACCAGGACCTCACCGGCGCGGCGAACGCTGGTCACCACGGTGCGCTCCGGCCAGGCGACCTCGTGGATGCGTCGGCCGGCCACCGGGGACGTCGCATCGAGCACGACCTCGACGAACTGCACCCCGGCGAGATCGCGCAGTCTGCTGGCATCACGGCGCTGCTGGGCTCCTGCGCTCCGGGTGATGCCGCGCTGGTAGGCCCGTACCACATCGGCCCGACGGAGCATGCCCACCACCCGGCGCGACACCGGATCGACCACGGGCACCCGGCCGACATCCAGCGCCGCCATGCGCCGAACCGCCCGGAACGCGGGATCGTCGGGTGACGCCGTCACGGTCCGCCGCGTGCACAGCTCCCCGGCCGTCTCGCCCGGCTTGTCGAGGTCACGCACGCTGACCACGCCCACCAGCCGGCCCGCGTCGTCGACCACCGCGTACCCGTGGGTGCCGCCGCGGGTGAAGCGCCGTTCGAGCTCCTCACGGCTCTCGCTCTCGTGCAGCGTGGGGTGATCGGCGGTCATGACCTCGCCGACCGTCACCATCTGGAGCACGTCCACGTCATCGGTGCGGGCGAAGACCACGCCGCGCTGGCGGAGGTGGTGGACGTACATGGAATCGCCGAGCACGCGGTCCCCGAGCATCATCGACACACCGACCGCGGTCATCAACGGCAGCACCAGCCCGTAGTCGCCCACCAGTTCGAAGACGATCACGATGGCCGTCAGGGGCGCCCGGGCCATCACCGCGAACACCGCCGCCATGCCGACGGTCGCCACCGCGCCGGGGTTCAGCTCCGGCAGCACCTGGCTGGCCGCGATGCCCAGTGCCCCACCCAGTGCCGCGCCGGTGAACAGGCTCGGGGCGAACATCCCGACAGCGGCCCCCGAGCCGTGCGTGAACGCGGTCGCCACGATCTTGGTCCCGAGCAGGATCAGCAGGAGCCCGGCCGCCTCCCACGTCACACCGAGATCGGTGTTGAGCATCGCCTGGATCGGCTCCCGGGTGCCCGGTACCGGGGGCAGCGCGTCACCGGAACCGAGCACCTGTGGGACACCGAGGGCGACGACACCGACCGCCAGGCCGCCCACCGCGACGGTCGGGGCACGTCCGACGCGGCGGAAGACCGGACGCAGCAGCCGTCGAACCAGATCATCGCTCCGGCGCAGCACCAGCACGACCGGCACGGCCAGAATCCCCAGCAGGGCGTAGACGAGCAACTCCTGCGGATCCCCCAGGGCGAGGTCGCTCCGCGGCTGGTAGATCAGTTCCGGACCGACCAGCTGCCGGGCTGTGATCGAGGAGACGACCGACGCCACCACGATCACCTGCATCGATGCTCCGCGGACACCACCGACGAGCACCTCGAGCGCGAAGAGCATGCCGCCGATCGGCGCGTTGAAGGCGGCACCGATGCCGCCCGCGGCCCCGGCCACGACCATCGACTGCCGGCGGTCGTCGTCGAGCGGGAGCAGCGAGGCGACCAACGCTCCGATGGAGCCGCCGATCAGCACCATCGGGCCCTCACGGCCGCCGGACAAGCCGCTGCCGAGCGCAATGGCCACCGCGATCAACGCCCCGAGCGGGACGACGGCTCGGAACCGGCTGCCGCGCAGGGCGATCGTCTCCATCGTCCCGATCACCCCACCGAACGCCGCCTCCGGCACGACGCGCGCCACCAGCAGGCCGACCACCAGACCACCGAGGGCCGGGATCAGCAGCCGCTCCCACGGAGCTCCCGTGGCCCACAGCAGCTGCTGCACGAGTTCGACGCCGAGCACCAGCAGCCACGCCACCACACCCGTGACCAGGCCGGTCACCGCGCCCAGCAGCACCATCACCCCTTCGACCGTCCCGCCACGGCTCAGGCGGCGACGAAGGGAGTCGACTCGGGTACGCAGTGAAGTGGCCACGATGCAACACGCTAGTTCGGACACGCCCGCTGGCTGCCCGCCCCGGTGGCGCGCGTCCGTCGATGCTCGCCGTACTGGACCCCGCTCCTAGCGGTGTCGTAGAGTGCGCTCGACCCCGGACGTCGCTCTCGATGCCTACGGGGTCGCGACGCACGGAACCGTCGACTGCGCTTGCGGCCACGGCTCCCATGGACCAAGGATGGCTCAACGATGCGCCCGATCACACGCCTCGCCGCCGCGATCGCGGCATCCGCCCTGTTGCTCACCGCCTGTGGTGACGACGACACCGCCGCCACCGGCGATCTCGACCTGGTCACCAGTGGGACGCTGACGGTCTGCTCCGACATCCCCTACGCCCCCTTCGAGTTCGAGGACCCGGACTCGCCGATCGGCTACAGCGGCTTCGACATCGACCTGGTGCAGGCCATCGGCGACGAACTCGACCTCGACATCGAGGTGGTGGCCACGGGCTTCGAGGGGCTGACCTCCGGCGCGACCATGTCGGCCGGAACCTGTGACATCGCTGCCTCGGCGATGACCATTACCGAGGAGCGCGCAGAACAGGTCGACTTCACCGACCCGTACTACGACGCGGTCCAGTCACTGCTGGTCCCCGACGGCTCTGACATCGGCAGCATCGACGACCTGGTCGACGGCGTGGTCGTCGGCGTCCAGTCGGGCACCACGGGCGAGGCCTACGCGCAGGACAACGTGCCGGGCGCGGAGATCCGCTCCTTCGAGAACACCGGGGACCTGTTCACGGCCATGGAGTCCGGCCAGATCGACGCGATCCTGCAGGACCAGCCGGTCAACGTGGAGTACGCCCGCGACAACGACGCCGACGTGATCGAGGAGTACGACACCGGCGAGTCCTACGGGATCGCAATGGAGCAGGACCGCGACGACGACCTGCTCGACGCCATCAATGATGCGCTCGCAACGGTGCGTGACGACGGTACCTACGACGAGATCTACGACACCTACTTCGCCACGGAGTAGCCCGCCCCCACGGGGTGTGGACGCTGAGGGGAGGCCGATGGCCTCCCCTCAGCTGCTCCGTCGACCGCAGGGCTGCCGTGTCGCACGGTCCCGCCGATAGGGTTCGGCCGAGCCCGAACGCGGACGGCAGGGAGACTGCTCGTGGCGATGCGCGGACGTCAGCGGGAGCGGCTGTTCCGGGCCGTCATGTACGTGCTGTTCGCCGCGGGATTCCTGGCGATCGTCCTGGTGGCGGACTGGACGCTGATTCGCCGCAACTTCTTCAACGTCGATCTCGCCCGGGAGATGTTTCCCGACGTCCTGCTGATCGCAGCGCGAAACACCATCGTCTACACCTTCCTCGCCTTCAGCTTCGGTCTGGTCTTCGGACTGCTGCTGGCGTTGATGCGGCTCTCGACCATCAAGCCCTACCGGTGGCTGGCGACGACCTACATCGAGATCTTCCGCGGACTGCCTGCGCTGCTGACGATCTTCCTGATCGGCTTCGGGATCCCGATCGCGTTCCAGACCCGCTGGCACGTCCTGGTCAACATCACGCTCGGGCTGGGAATCGTGGCCGCGGCCTACATGGCCGAGACGATCCGGGCGGGCATCGAGGGCGTGCCGAAGGGGCAGATGGAGGCGGCACGGTCCCTCGGGATGTCCAAGACCCAGGCGATGGCATCGGTGATCATCCCGCAGGGGTTCCGCCTGATCATCCCCCCGCTCACCAACGAGCTCGTCCTGCTGATCAAGGACACCTCCTTGCTGTTCGTGCTCGGCACGACCCCGGCGACCAAGGAGCTCTTGAAGTTCGGCCGCGACCTGCTCAACACCCGTGCGAACGCCACGCCGCTGATCGTGGTCGGTGTCGTCTACCTCATGATCACGATTCCACTGACCCAGCTGGTGGCCGTGCTCGAGCGGCGCAACGCACGCGCCCGGTGACCGGTCATCGGTCCGCGGTGGGGGTTGGTCCCCATGCCCCTCCGTTCCATGCTCCGACGGTGGTGCCATCCGGTGGGGGTAGGCTTGGCCCGGTCGACGAGCGGCTCAGGAGGCCCGCGCGTGGAGCAGGCGAGTGCCTACGCGATCGAGGTGCGTGAGCTGCACAAGTCGTTCGGTGACCTCGAGGTCCTCAAGGGGATCGACTTCACCGTCGCGCCCGGCGAGGTGGTCTGTGTCATCGGCCCCTCCGGCTCGGGGAAGTCGACGCTGCTGCGGTGCGTCAACCGCCTCGAAGAGCCGACCTCGGGTTCGATCCTGATCGACGGCGAGGACATCACCGATCCGGATGCTGACGTCGACGGCCTGCGCAGCCGCATCGGCATGGTCTTCCAGCAGTTCAACCTCTTCCCCCACCTGTCGGTGACACGCAACCTCACCCTCGCCCAGCTGCGGGTCCGGAAGCGCTCGAAGCGCGAGGCCATCGAGGTGGCGCACGCCAACCTCGAACGCGTCGGGCTCTCCGACAAGCTCGATGCCTACCCGGCCCACCTCTCCGGCGGACAGCAGCAGCGCGTGGCGATCGCTCGGGCGCTGTCGATGGACCCGGACATGATGATGTTCGACGAGCCGACCTCGGCGCTGGACCCGGAGCTGGTCGGCGAGGTGCTCGGGGTCATGCGGCTGCTGGCGACCGAGGGCATGACGATGATGGTCGTCACCCACGAGATGGGCTTCGCAAAGGAGGTCGCCGACCGCGTGGTGTTCATGGACGACGGCATCGTGGTCGAGGAGAGCCCCCCGCAGCAGCTCCTGCAGGACCCGCGACACGAACGCACCCGTCGCTTCCTGCAGCTGGTCAACTAGCCGCCCGCAGACACCAGGACGTGGTGTGGCCCTGGGGTCTCGTCGCCAGTTGCGGGTGCTGGGGGCGGGGTCCCGTCTCGATCGCCGCTCCCGGCGCAGCTCAGGTGATCAGGTCGCGGCGACGCAGCGCGACCAGGCCGATGGTGGTCAGGCCAGCCGCGACCACGAGCAGCAACACGGGCGGCAGCCACTCGAGCTCCTCTGCCGGGAACGCGGGGACGTGGGTGAACGGGGAGATGTTCAGCACCCACTGGGGCAGGTCGAACAACGCACCGAGCTGGCCCATCACCAGGCTGATGCCCAACGCGCTCCACCCAATGGCCACGGCCCACCGTGGCAGCAGCCCGACCGCGGCGACCACCAGCGCCGCCAGCGCCCACACGGCCGGCACCCCGAGCATCGCAGCGAGCACCCAGTCCCCGAAGCGGCCGCTCCACTCCCCCGTCACCAGCCCGTAGGCGGTCCCTCCGGCCAGCCCGACCGCCAGCAGCATCCCAATGCTGCCGAGTGCCACGACGGTGAGGTGGCTCGCCATCCACCGCGTGCGGGCCACCGCAGTCGACAGCAGCGGCTCGACCCGACCGGTGAGCTCCTCGCTGCGTAGACGCAGCACGCCCTGGACGGCGAAGGCGCCCACCGCCACCGCCAGCAGTCCCATCAGGAACACGATGAACAGGTCGACCAGGACCTCGCTGCCCCCGAGCTGGGCGAACAGCTCCGCGAGCTCATCGCTCGTCTCCAGGAAGGCATCGACCTCCTCTCCGATCGCTCCGAAGACCGCCGCGGCGATGGCCAGCCCCACCGACCACCACAGCACCGATCCATGCTGCAGCCGCCACGCGAGCCCGAGCGGTGAGCGCAGCGCGGCCGAGGCGCTCGCCGGTCCGGCACGCACCGGCCGCATCCCGATGCCCGAGTCACGGTGCCGCGTCATCGCGAAGGCGACCGCGACCGTGACGACGACCAGCGCCGCGAACAGCGCCAGCACCCACCAACGCTCGCCCGCGAAGGCCCGGCCCTGCTGGCCCCACCCGATCGGGGACAGCCAGGACGGCCAGGCACTGATCACCTCCACGCGGCTGGCTGCCACCTCGCCCAGTCCGTCCCCGACGGCCCGCAGGAAGTAGGCCACCCCGACGACCGCACCGGCCAACCCGTTCGCGCCGCGGGCGCTTGCCGACACCTGGGCGGTGATCGCGGCGACGCCCGCGAAGCTCCAACCGACGCTCATCAGCAGCAGTCCCGCGAGCAGCGAGCCGGCCACCGGCAGGTCGTAGGCCAGCAGGATCAACACCGCCAGGGCTCCGACGACGAGGTTGGCGGCGAAGGTCAGCAGCATCGCCGCGGTGAGCGGGGCGTGCCGGCCCACCACCGCGGACCCGACCAGCTCCGCCCGCCCGGTCTCCTCCTCCAGCCTGGTGTGCCGAACGACGGCCTGGAGGCTCATGATCGCGACCAGGACCGCGAGCATGCCGAAGGTCTCGGTCATCAGGATCGCACCGAGCGAGGTGCCGAAGATCGGCCCCTCGAAGGCACGCGCGACCACGCTCGGCGCGACGGCCACCGCATACTGGACCCGCTCTGTCTCGGTGCCGTAGAGGCCGACGATGCTGGCGACGCTCGCCAGCAGCACCAGCCCCAGGGAGAGGACCCACACCGGCAGCAGGATGCGATCACGGCGTGCGGCCAGCCGCAGCAGCCGAGCCGTCGCCGTCAGCTGTGACCCGCCGGTCGTCGCAGGCGCTACTGAGCCGACGGGCGACCCGGGCGACACCGGGGCAGGTCCAGCCCGCGTCCCGGTTCTCATCGGACTGCCTCGGTGTCGTCGGAGACCTCGTCGTCGGTCAACCGCTCGCCGTAGTGGCGCAGGAACAGCTGTTGCAGCGTCGGTGGCGAACTCGTGATCGCCACCACCTCACGTTCGGCCAGCCAGCGCTGCACAGCGCCGAGCGCGTCCGGCTCGACCTCGAAGCGGGCGTGGTTGCCCTCCACCTCGACGTCGTAGAGCCCGTCGATGGTCGTGAGCCCGTCCAGTGGTTGTGCCGTCTCCACGCTGATCGAGGTGCGGGTGAGGTGCCGCAGTTCGGCGAGCGTGCCGGACTCGACCCGACGACCGTCGCGAATGATCGTGATGCGGTCGCCCAGCGCCTCGACCTCGGCGAGGATGTGGCTCGAGAGCAGCACGGTGCTGCCGTCGGTGGTCACCTCACGCACGCAGGCCTGGAACACGGTGTCCATCAGCGGGTCCAGCCCGGAGGTCGGCTCGTCGAGGAGGTAGAGCTCGACGCGGGAGGCGAAGGCGGAGATGATCGCGACCTTCTGCCGATTTCCCTTTGAGTAGGTCGAGCAGCGCTTGGTCGGGTCGAGCTGGAACCGCTCGATCAACTCGTCGCGACGCTGCTGGTCGAGCCCACCCCGCAGCTCTCCGAGCAGGTCGATCGCCTCACCTCCGGTGAGGTTCGGCCAGAGGTGGACGTCGCCCGGGACGTAGGCGAGCCGGCGGTGCAGGGCGACCGCGTCGCGCCAGGGGTCGCCGCCGAGCAGGGCCACCTCGCCGCTGTCGCGGCGCAGCAGCCCGAGCAGCACCCGGATCGTGGTGGACTTGCCGGCCCCGTTGGGACCGAGGAAGCCGTGGACCTCGCCCGTGGCGACATCGAGGTCGAAGCGGTCGAGGGCGGTGACCGGCCCGAAGGTCTTGGTCAGCCCAGCGACGTGGATGGCAGCAGTGGTCATCGGCGCATCCTCG
>SKSM01000100.1 GCA_007122985.1 Nitriliruptoraceae bacterium
CCGGCCGGCCCGCCCGGCGCGCTGGTCGGCGGCGGCCCGCGAGGCGGGCACCGTGACCAGGCCGGTCATGCCGGTCACGGCGTCGAACCGCGGCTCACGCGACCAGCCGGCGTCGACCACGGCGGTCACCTGTTCGATGGTCAGGCTCGACTCGGCCAGGTCGGTCGCGAGCACGATCCGCCGCCGCCCCCGCGGGTCGGCGACCAGTGCCGCATCCTGCTCGGCAGCGGGCAGCGACCCGTGCAGGCGGTGCACCACCGGGTCTCCGGGCAGCGACCGCTCCGCGAGCACGTCGGCGCAGCGGTCGATCTCGCGCGCACCCGGCAGGAAGACCAGCACGTCGCCGGGCCCGGTGCCGTGGGGGGTCGCGTCCAGCAGGTCGACGACGGCGTCGGCAACGGCGGCGGGCAGGCGCCGCAGCTCGGGCCGGTCCCGGTGCTCGACCGTCACCGGATGCTGGCGGCCGTGGGCGCGCACCACCGGGGCCCCGCCCAGCAACCCGGCGACGCGTGCCCCGTCGAGGGTCGCGGATGCCACCAGGAGCTTCAGGTCACCGCGCAGGGCCCCACGGGACTCGTGGGCGAACGCCAGGGCGAGGTCACCTTCGAGGTTGCGCTCGTGGAACTCGTCGAACATCACCAGCCCGACGCCCTGCAGGACCGGGTCGCGCTGGAGCCGGCGCAGCAGCACCCCTTCGGTCACGACCTCGATGCGTGTGCCCGCCGAGGTGCGGCGGTCGTCGCGGGTCGTGAGCCCCACCGTGGCTCCGACCTGCTCGCCGAGCCCCGACGCCAGGCGCTCGGCCGCGGCCCGTGCGGCCACCCGACGGGGCTCGAGCACCACGATCCGGCCGTGGCGCACGAGCCCGAGCAGCGCCAGCGGGACCCGGGTGGTCTTGCCCGCTCCCGGCGGCGCCTCCAGCACCGCCTGGCCGACCGAGTCCAGCACGGCCGTCAGCTCACCGAGGACGTGGTCCACCGGCAGCGCCGCCGGCGCGGCGGACGCGGCGGCGGGACCAGGGCTCGCCTCTGATGGCACGACGACCTCCGGACGGGCGGGTCGGACCGGCACACACGGCTGCGAGTGCGGCTAGCGTGCACCCGGACCCGCACGGGAGACGCTATGGGCATCGTCATCAAGGTGCTGATCAACGCGGCCGCCCTCTGGGTGGCGGTGACGCTGCTCGAGGGGTTCGACTTCGACTTCGAGACCAGCGGCATCCCCGCGTTCCTCGGCATCGCGCTGATCCTCGGCGTGCTCAACGTGATCGTGCAGCCGATCCTGCGGCTGCTGAGCCTGCCGTTGATCCTGCTGACGCTGGGGCTGTTCCTGCTGGTCCTCAACGCGGTGGTGCTGGCCATCACCGTGGCGATCTCCGGTGCGCTCGACCTCGGGCTCACCAGTGACGGCTTCGGGTGGACCTTCCTCGCCGCCCTGCTGGTGTCGCTGGTGTCGTGGGCGCTGGAGTCCCTGCTCGGCCGCTGAACAGCTCCGGTCCCCGCGCTCAGGCCGTCGACGACGCCGGGCCCACTGCGACGCGCTGGCGCGCGAACGCCGCGACGGGCTCGCAGGCGGCGGCGTAGCCGGCCTCGATGACCTGCTCGCGGCGATCGAACTCGAGCAGCCCGCACGGCAGACGCCCGAGCTGGAGGTAGAGATCGGCGTGCCCCGCCGACAGCGCCTGGTCGCGGGTCCGGGTCGCCCCCGCGAGCAGGGAGCGCATCGCCGTGGTCGACAGCGCCGGAACGGGCTTCGGCCGCGTGCCGGGCACGACGCGCGCACCCATCTGACGCCACCCCGACACCGAGGTGCCGAAGTCGCCGCGTGGGACGGGGCCCGTCGGTGGTGCCACGTCGACGGCGATGACCGTGCCGGTGCGGACCTCGTCGCGCAGGACGGTGATCGGCAGGTTGTCGAGCACACCGCCGTCGACGTGCAGCGCGTCGTCGATGACCACCGGCGGCAACACACCGGGGATGGCGACGGTGGCGCGCACCACCCGTCGGGCGTCGCCGCGGCGCTGGACGGACGACCGCGAGTTTGTCAGGTCGGTGGTGACCGCGAGCAGCGGGATCGGCAGGTCCTCCACGCCCCGGTCACCGAGCAGCCGGTCGACCGCGGCGGCGATGCGCCGGCCGCGGGCGAGGCCCGCCATGGGCAGGGTGTAGTCGATCGGCTTGCGGAAGCCGTCGGCCACCGCGCTCAGCAGCTGGTCGTGGGTGGGATGGTCCATCGCGATCAGGGCGCCCACCGCCGCCCCCATGCTGGACCCGGCGACGACGTCGAGCACGAAGCCGTGCTCGTGCAGCGCCTGCACCGCCCCGACGTGGCCGAAGCCGCGCGCACCGCCACCACTGAGCGCGACGCCGACCGCCCGTCCGGCCAGGTGGCGGGCGAGCCGGCCCATGTCGGACGCTACGTCCGCCCGGACGTGGTGGTGGCGATCGACCGACCGCGCCGTCAACCAGCGGCCCGTACCGCTCGGCAGGCGCGTCCCCGGGGGCTGGAGCAGCACCAGCGAGCGGCGTGGCACATCGGGCACCACCCCCGGCTCGTCGAGCCACGCCTCCACGCCCCGTGGCTGCGGGTCGGTGGTGGCGTCGGCGACCACGACCACGTGCTCGGCCATCCGGATCGCCCGACGCGTCCAGTTGGTCGGCGCCCGGTCGGTCTCGAGCACGAGGACGTCGGTCGCGTCCTCGAGCTCGGTCAGCCACCGCCCGAGCCGTTCGGCCTGCGGGGTGCTCGCATCGGCATCGGCCAGCCCCGCAACCCCGAGCGCGGCGTCGATGCGCTCGCGGCCGACCCGTCCAGCGCGCACCGTGTCCTGCATGGCCGCCGTCAGCTGCCGCGCGAACGACGCGAGATCGACGCCGTCGTCGGCCGCGACGAGCGCCACGGTCGACTCGACCGCGGTGGTCCGCTCCACCGGCTCACGGGCCCGCACGAGTGCGATCCGCGCGACCTCGAGCATCGCCTGCGGGTAGCGCGCGAGCAGGGAGGTCCACGCCGCCGGGTCGACCCGCCCGAGCTCGGCGTCGCGGATCGCCCGGACCGTCGCCGAGCGCGCGCCCCCCTCGATCAGGGCCTGCTCGCCGACCAGCTGCCCCGGTGACACCTCGCCGACCACGACCCGTTCGTCACCCTCCTGCCGCTCGGCGCGCAGCCGGCCGCTGACCAGCAGATAGGCCGCGTGCGCGTCGTCGCCCACCGCGAACAGCGCCTGACCGGCCGGGAGCTCGACCCAGGTGATCGACGCACGCAGCTCGGCCAGCACCCCTGCGGACATCCCGGGAAACGTCGCGGTGAGGTGGTCGGCCAGCTGTGTCTCGCGAAGGCGCCGGTGGCCCTCCCGCGCGAGCCGACGGCCGATCTCCGGCTCACGGTCGAGCAGCTCGCGGAACGCCGTGCCGGGCACCTTCGCCACCCGGCAGGAGGTCGCGGCGCGGACGGTGGCGTTGCGCGCAGCACCCGTCATCGCGGCGATCTCGCCGACGACCTCACCCGGACCGAGTTCTGCGATCGCCCGGCTCGTCCCGGCGACGTCGACGTGCTCGACCGACAGCCGACCGTCGAGCACGAGGTGGACGTCCTCGGCGACGGCACCCTGCTCGAAGAGCACCGTCGACGCCGCCAGGTCGACCACCTCGGCGGCCGCGGCCAGCTCGGTCAGGGCATCCGCCGAGGCGCCGGCAAGGACCGGCACGTCGGCGAGCAGACCTCGATCCACGACCCCTCCTGCACCGCCCGGAGGCCCACGCTAGCCGGATCGGCCCGTAGCATCGTCGCGACCCCACGGCAGGACCCGTACATGGCCGATCCCGACCCCGACCTGACGGGAACCACGACCGAGCTGCTGCAGGCACTGATCCGTCGTGGCTGCGTCAATGACGGCACCGCGTCATCGGGGCACGAGACCCGCAACGCCGACATCGTCGACGACGTCCTCCACGACCTGCCGCGCACCCACTACGAGCCGCTCCCCGGCCGCCGCAGCGTGCTGACCACGATCGAGGGCAGCGATCCACGGGCACCGACGGTGCTGCTGTGCGGTCACACCGACGTCGTCCCGGTGAACGCCGACCACTGGCGCGAGGACCCGTTCGGCGGCGAGCTGATCGACGGCGAGGTGTGGGGCCGCGGCGCGGTCGACATGCTCGGGCTGACCGCCGCGATGACGCTCGCCATGCGTCGGCTGGCCGACCGCCGCGAACCACCCCGGTCCACGGTCAAGTTCCTGGCGGTCGCCGACGAGGAGGCCGGTGGGACCCACGGCGCGCGGTGGATCACCGAGCACGCCTGGGACGACGTCGCCTGCGACTACGTGCTGACCGAGTCCGGCGGCATGTCGCTGCACACCCCGGACGGACCCCGGATCGTGCTCGCCACAGCGGAGAAGGGCCTCGCCTGGCGGCGGCTCACCGTCCGCGGCACCCCCGGCCACGGGTCGGTGCCGTACGGGTCCGACAACGCGCTGGTCACGGCCGCCGAAGTGGTGCGCCGCCTGCAGGCGCACGAGCCGGCAACCCACCTCTCCGAACACTGGCGCACCTGGGTCGCGGCCCTGCCGGTGGACGCACGGCTTCGCACCCGGCTGCTCGATCCGGGGTGGGTGCGCGATGCGATCGGGGAGCTCGAGCCACGGCTGGCCCGCTACTGCCACGCGCTCAGCCACGTGACCTTCAGTTGCAACGTGATCCACGGTGGCACCAAGACCAACGTCGTGCCCGACACGGTCTCGATCGACGTCGACATCCGCACCCTGCCCGGCGTCACCGACGACGACGTCGACCGGATGCTCGACGAGGTGCTCGCCGACCTGGCCGACCGGGTCGATGTGACGCCTGCCGTCGACCCCCGCCCGGCGACCGCCTCGACGACCGACACGCCAATGTTCGACCTGCTGCGCCGCCGCGCGGAAGCGGTGCACCCGGGAGCGGAGGTGCTGCCGTGGATGGTGGTCGGCGGTACCGACGCCGCGTTCTTCCGCCAGCGCGGCGTGCCGTCGTACGGCGCGGCGATGTTCAGCCCGGAGGTGTCGTACCAGTCCTTCCAGTCACGGTTCCACGGCCACGACGAGCGGATCGACACGCGCTCGCTGGGGCTGACCGCCGGGCTGTACCTGGACGTCGCCGACGGCATCGCGGACGCCGCCGACTGAGGTACCGGGTGTGCGCGCCCCCGCCGCCGACGATCGACCGCGGACGGCTACCGTGGCCCCAGCGGCGGACGAAGGACGCGCGGCATGGACGTCGGCCTGATCGGGCTCGTGGCCGGCTCGGGCTGGGCCTCCGGCGTCAACGTCTACGCCACCATCGCGCTGCTGGGCGTGCTCGGCCGCATGGACGTCGGGCCGGTCCCCGACATCCTCCAGCGCAACGACGTGATCGTGATCGCGGTGGTGCTGTTCGCGCTGGAGTTCGTGGCGGACAAGGTGCCGTTCCTCGACTCGTTCTGGGATGCGGTGCACATCGTGGTCCGCCCGATCGGCGCTGCGATCCTGGGTCTGGTGCTCTCGGGCGACGCGGACAACTGGCAGCAGGCGGTCTCGGTGCTCGGAGCCGGTGGGATCGCGACGGCGGCACACGCCGCGAAGGCGACGACGCGGCTGGCGATCAACAGCTCGCCGGAGCCGGCCAGCAACATCGCGGTCAGCCTGCTCGAGGACGGCCTGGTGCTCGCGGTCGTGTGGTTCGCGGTGTCCAACCCGCTGGTGGCGATCGGGCTGGTGGCGGTGCTGCTGATCGGCGGTGGTGTCCTCACGGTCGCGCTGTTCCGCGTCGCCACACGGGTCTGGCGCCGTCGGCGCGGTGAGGGGGAGCGCAATCCGTCAGCGGCGAGCACCGCCGGCGCGGCGGTCGACGACGGCCGCGGCCACGTGAGACGGTGAGGAGCGAGCAATGCCTGTCGTCGACTGCCCCGCCTGTGGCGAGGACGAGGAGCTCACCGGCAGGTCGACCACCGATGCGCAGGGCGACGAACGCCGGGAGCTGACCTGTGACCGGTGCGGTACCTCCTGGGACCGGGACACCACCCCGCGATGCCGGCTGTGCGGTTCCGCGGACGTGGAGGGCATCTTGACCTCCACCCTGCAGGAACGAGGCCGCGGTGACCAGTGGGCACCGTCAGGCATCCGCACGGCGTACTACTGCTGGAGCTGTCGCGGCGCGGACGTCACCTCGTCGAGCCCGCTCCCGGCACCGCAGCCCCCTCCCGGTTCCGGCACCGACCTCACCGACCTGCGCCGCCGCGGCCGCTGAGGACCGGCGCACGCTACGGTCGAAGGTCGCAGCTGCCGGAGGCCAGACGTTGCGGTTCCTCGACCACCTCACATCCACCACCGACCTGACCTACGAGGACGTGTTCCTCGTCCCGGTGCGGTCCGACGTGTCCTCACGCGCCGACGTCGATCTCACCAGCGACGACGGCAGCGGCACGACCGTCCCCCTGGTCTCGGCGAACATGACCGCGGTGTCGGGGCGCCGGATGGCCGAGACGCTGGCCCGCCGTGGCGGCCTGGCCGTGATCCCGCAGGACATCCCCGACGACATCGTGCGCGACGTCGTCGCCTCGGTGAAGTCGCGCCATCCGGTGTTCGAGACCCCTATCACGCTGGATCCGACCGACACCGTCGGCGACGCGCTCAACCTCCTGCCCAAGCGGTCACACGGCGCCGCGGTCGTGCTCGAGGACGACCGACCCATCGGGGTCGTCACCGACGTCGACCTGGCAGGGGTCGATCGGTTCACCCAGGTGGGACGGATCATGTCGGAGAGCCCGGCGACGCTGTCGGACGGGGTCTCACCGCGCTCGGCGTTCGACCAGCTCGCCGAGATCCGCCACCGGCTCGCCCCCGTGGTCGACGTGGACGGCCGGCTCGTCGGGCTGCTCACCCGCACCGGCTCGCTGCGCTCCACGCTGTACCGGCCTGCGCTCGACGACGCCGGGCGGCTGCGCATCGCGGCTGCGATCGGCGTCAGCGGGGACGCGGCCGCCAACGCCGCGCCGCTCATCGACGCCGGTGTGGACGTGCTGGTGATCGACACCGCCCACGGCCATCAGCAGCGCCTGCTCGAGGCCCTGGCCGCGGTCCGTGCCCTCTCGCCGACGATCCCGATCGTCGCCGGCAACGTCGTCACCCGCGAGGGGGTCGACGACCTGGTGGCCGCCGGCGCCGACATCGTCAAGGTCGGGGTGGGACCGGGCGCGATGTGCACCACCCGGATGATGACGGCGATGGGGCGGCCGCAGTTCTCCGCAGTGCTCGACGCGGCGTCGACCGCCCGCGAGCTCGGCGCGCGCGTGTGGGCGGACGGCGGAGTGCGCCACCCCCGCGACATCGCGCTGGCCCTGGCGGCCGGCGCCTCCAACGTGATGGTCGGCTCGTGGTTCGCCGGGACGCACGAGTCACCGGGCGACCTCGAGCACGACCCCGACGGACGGCCGTACAAGGTGTCGTTCGGCATGGCCTCGGCCCGGGCGGTCCAGCAGCGCACGGAGGGCGAGGACGCCTTCGACCGGGCGCGAAAGGCCCTCTACGAAGAGGGCATCTCGTCGGGCCGGCGCTACCTGGACCCGCAGCGCCCCGGTGTGGAGGACCTGGTCGACCAGATCGGCGCAGGACTGCGCAGCGCCTGCACCTACGCCGGTGCTGCGGACCTGACGAGCTTCCACGAACGGGCCGTCGTCGGCGTCCAGACCCGCTCGGGCTACGCGGAGGGCCGTCCACTACACGACGGCTGGTGACCCCGGACCGGCGACACCGGCCCGGGGCGACGGGTCACGCGAAGATGTCGGCCACACGCTGGACGAGGTCGTCGTCGAGCTGCTCGAGGACCTCGAGCGAAGCCATGTTCTCGCGGACCTGCTGAGGACTCGACGCACCGGTGATCACCGTGGAGACATTCGGATTCGCCGCACACCAGGCGATCGCGAGCTGCGCCATGGTGCAGCCGAGCTCCTCGGCCACGCCCTTGAACTCGTGCAGCGCGTCGTTGTAGGTGGCATCGGTCAGCTTGTCGCGCAGGAAGCCATACCCCTCGAGCGTCGCGCGGCTGCCCTCCGGGACGCCGTCCAGGTACTTGCCGGTCAGCAAGCCCAAGGCCAGCGGCGACCAGATCGTCGTCCCGAGGCCGATGTCCTCGTAGAGCCGGGCATACTCGCGCTCGACCCGCTCACGGTGCAGCAGGTTGTACTCCGGCTGCTCTGTCACCGGCTTGTGCCAGCCGTTGCGGTCGGCGAGATCCCAGGCGGCGCGGATCTCGTCCGCCGTCCACTCCGAGGTGCCCCAGTACAAGGCCCTGCCCCGGTCGATCGCGTCCGACATCGCCCGCACGGTCTCCTCGATCGGCGTGTCCGGATCCGCCCGGTGGCAGTAGATGAGGTCGAGGTACTCGAGCCCGAAGCGCTCGAGCGAAGCGTCGATCGCCTCGAGCAGGTACTTGCGGTTCAACGTCTTGCGCGTGTTCGGCCCCTCGTGCAGACCCCAGTAGAACTTGCTCGACACCACGTAGCTGTGACGTGGCCAGCCGAGCTTGTCGATGGCCTCGCCCATGATCCGCTCGGCGTCGCCGCTGGCGTAGACCTCGGCGTTGTCGAAGAAGTTCACCCCGGCGTCATAGGCCTCGCGCAGGCAGTCCACGGCGTTGTCGACGTCGAGCTGGCTCTTGAACGTCACCCAGGAGCCGAAGCTGAGCGTCGACACCTTCAGACCCGAGCGGCCGAGTCGGCGGTACGGCATCTCCACGTGCGTCTCTCCTGGTCGGGATCCATCGGGTCGCAGACAGCGCTACCAGGACCACAGCACACCGACCCACTGGGTGCGACGTGCCGGCCCGTCCCCCTCAGACTATTGCACCCAGCGCAGCCCTCAGGACGCCCGGAAGCATCGAACGACGGTGGCTGTGACCCGGCGGGCGGCGCCACGCAGCGCGTCCACGGCCGCTAGCGTTTCGGTCACGACCCGCCACCGCCACCAGCGACGCCTGTCCAGCGAGACCTGTCCAACGAGACCTGTCCAACGAGACCTGTCCAGCCAGACCTGCCGAGCGACACCCAGGAGACCCGCCGATGTCCGACACGCGCCAACGCTCCTCGCGCCGCATCGTCCCGCCGCGGCTCGACGACGCGCAGCGCGAACGGCTACGCGAGCTGTTCATGGACCCCGACACCTGGGTGCTGCGACCGAGCTGGGAGCGCTACCTGATCAAGGGGGACCGCGCGGCACTGGTGCGGACCGACGAGCTCAACACCGATCACGTGGTCGCGGCACTGGCCTGGGTACGGCAGCAGCGACACGCGATCCACCGGCAACTCGAGGGCGGGACGATCGCGCCGGACGGTTGGATCGAGAGCCTGCCCCTGACGGCACGCCTGCTGGAGCTGTGTCCTCCCGACGTGCCGGCGATCACGACACGCTGACGCGCTCGGCCAGGGCCCGCATGCCGGCGAGCCACCGGTCGGGGTCGGTGCACCTGCGTGCGAGGTGGTCGGCGACCTCCGGGTGCGGCAGCACCAGGAAACGTCCGTCACGTAGGGCCGCAACCACCTCGTCGGCCACCACGGCGGGCTCGAGCACCGGGCCGCTGGCGCGGACGACCTGCTCGGGCGTGCCGCCGTCCCCGCTGCGCAACAGGGCGGTCTCGACCCCCTGCGGGCACAGTGCATGGACCGCGATCCCGCGGTCGCCGTAGGTCAGCGACAACCATTCGGCGAACGCGACGGCCGCGTGCTTGGTGACGCTGTAGGGGGCGTCGCCGATCATGGTCAGCAGCCCGGCCGCCGAACAGGTGTGGACGAACCCACCGCCGCCGCGCTCGAGCATGCCCGGCAACGCCGCGCGTGCGGCGTGGACGTGCGCGAGCACGTTGATCCGCCAGGAGCGGTCCCAGTCATCGGCCGTGGCCTCCAGCCCCGCGTTCGTGGCGACCCCGGCGTTCGACACGACCACGTCGAGCGGGCCGAGCTCGTCCTCGGCCGCCGCGACCATCGCGGCGACCGCGTCCGCATCGCCCACGTCGACCCGACGGGCGACGGCCAGCGCACCGAGCTCCCGGACGTCGGCGGCGACCCGTTCGGCTGCGTCGAGATCCAGGTCGGCGAGCAGCACCCCGGCCGCACCCTCCCGCACCGCGGCCCGGACGATCGCCGCACCGATCCCATTGGCTGCACCGGTCACGAGCACCCTCGTACCGTCGAGTTCCACCGCACGCGCTCCCCGGATCGCCGACGCGTCATCAGCACCCGTGGTCGAACCGTAGCGGCCGGAGCCCGGCCGGAGCCCGGCCGACCGTGTGGGTCGACGACCGGATCACCGGCGCGGGACAGCGAAGGTCAGCCCACCGCTCACACCAGCGGCAGCGTGACCGCCGGCAGCCAGCCGATCAGCACCGCCGCGGCGACAGCGCCCGCCCACGGACGCTGGATAGGCGACCAGACCACCATCGTCAGACCGAGACACAACGGCAGCAGCGGCAGGACCAGCGACACCAGCGACAGCGCCGGGATGATCGCCGCGGTGAGCGCGCTGAGCCCGAGCACGAGGGCGGCGACGAGCAGGTACCAACCGAGCCCGTGCCAGCCACGGCGCCCCCGGGCGCTCGCCGTGAACGCCAGGGTGAACGGCAGTGCGGCCAGGGCGAAGGCAGGCACGTAGCCGATCCGGACCAGGTCCGGCCAGAACGGCAGCCACACCCGGGGGGCGAGCAGCCCCACCGCGGCGACGAGCACACCGGCGGTCACCACGGCCCAGGGCAGCTCGCGAGCCGTCGGGGCCGGCGGTCGGTCTCCCATGCGCAGCCACACCGCCCCGGTCAGCAGCAGCCACACGGCGAGCACGGGACCGACCAGCATCCCCCCGAACCCCGCGAGATCGACCATGGCGTCAGCGATCGCGAGCACACCGAGCGCGACGCCGCCTCCGGCCAGCAGGCCCAGCAGCGGGCTGCCCCGCACGACCTCGCCGTCCGCACGATCGACCACCACCGGCGCGACCGCCCGCCACAACAGCAGCACGCCGCCGAGATGGAGCAGGTACCACGCCCCGAGCCGCACCGGCGAGGGTGCAGCCTCCCGGTCCACGTCGAAGACCGCGTCGAACCACGCGACCGCCTCCCGCTGCATGGCGGTGCTGAACAGGATCGTGACGTGCTCGACGCCTGGGACGATCACCAGCTCGCGCGCCGGGCCGTCAACTCCCAGCGGGGTCGGCCCCCCGGCGCGTTCGAGCAGGTCCTCGGCATTGGCGACGAACCGCCGCTCACGCGAGCCGGCCATCAAGAGCAGCTCCTCAGGAAGCTCCGGCGTCACCTGCGCATCCGTCGGTGAGACGGCCACCGTCGCGCCGATTCGCTCAGGATCACCGACCGCCGCCCCCAGGGCCGCACCCGCGCCGAGCGAGTGGCCGAGCACACCGAGCCGGTCGGCGTCGACGTCGGGCCGGGCGGCGAGCACCCCCAGGGTCGCGCCGACCTGGGCGGCCAGGGCCGCGTCGGCCCGGTCACCACGAGGCAGCGGTGCGCGGTTCCCCCCGTGCCCGGCCAGGTCCGGCACCGCGACCACGTAGCCGGCCCGCGCCAGCGCGAGTGCGGTGGAGCGCATCAGCTGACGCGACCCGGCGAAGCCGTGGACGACCACCACGCCGGGTGCCGGCGCATCCACGGCCTCAGGGACCCACAGCTCGACCGGCACGCCGTCGGCGACCGAGGTCTCGACGCTGAGCCCGTCGCTCGCCGCACCGGTCTGCAGCCACGCGGCCACGATCGCCGCCAGTCCGAGCAGCGCCAGGAGCCGACGCCACGTCCCGAACCGCGGTGGCCGCTCCAGGTCGAGCCCGGCGTGGACGCCGCTCATGCCGCCGGGCCGAGCGCCGCGGGCCGGGCTGCAGCTGCTGGCATCGTCTGCCTTGCGGTCGTCGGTCGCCGGTGCGGCCGGGGTCGGGGGCGCCTCAGGCCACCTGCGAGCCGTGCAGCTGCCGCAGTGCGTCGAGCAGCCCGGCCGGCGCCGCGCGCGGGCGGCCGGAGAGGTCGGTCACGGTCGAGCGCACCCGGTTGTCGGCGATTCGCTCGTCACCACGGAGGATCGACTGCTGCCACACCGCCGACGCGCGCCGCAGGTCAGCGAGCTCGCTGGTCACGGTCAGGCGGTCACCCGCAACGGCCGGTGCCCGGAAGGTCACGGCCACCTCGACGACCACCAGCTGGTAGCCGAGCGACTGCAGCCGCGGCAGACCCCATCCGATCGCCTCGAGCAGCTCGATGCGTGCCACCTCGAAGTAGTTGAGGTAGACACCGTGGTTGACGTGGCCGTACGGGTCGAGCTCGTAGAAGCGAACATCGATGTCGGTGGTGATCGCCACGGTGCATGCCTCGTCGATGGTCGGACCGGCTCGATGGACGGACCGATTTGATGGTCGGGCCGGCAGGGTGGCCGCGAGGCTAGTGAGCCGTCCGGCACGACCGGCCCCACCCGTACCTGTAAGCGCCTGTAAGCGCTTGCAGCGGGGATGACAGGGCCTATCCTGCCGTGGAGGCCAGGTGTCGCGACAGCCTGGCAGCGAGCACTGTCCTGAAGGTCACCCTGTGCGCAACCAGGTGCAGCTGATCACCTACGCCGACCGGCTCGGCGGCGATCTGTCGCGCCTGCGCGCGCTGCTCGAAGGGCCGTTGGCTGGCTGGTTCGGCGGCGTGCACCTGCTGCCGTTCTTCGACCCGATCGACGGGGCGGACGCCGGCTTCGACCCGATCGACCACCGTCGGGTCGACCCGCGCCTCGGGACCTGGCAGGACGTCGAACGGCTCGGCGAGCACACGACGGTCATGGCCGACCTGATCGTCAACCACGTATCGTCGGGCTCGCCGCAGTTCCGTGACTTCCTCGCCCACGGTGACGACTCGGCATTCGCCGAGCTGTTCCTCACCCTGGACCGTGTGTTCCCCGACGGCGCCACCGAGCAGCAGCTGACCCGGCTCTACCGGCCACGTCCCGGGCTGCCGCTGACACCGGTGCAGCTCGCCGACCGCAGCCGTCGCATCGTGTGGACCACCTTCACCTCCGACCAGGTCGACATCGACGTGTGCTCGGCCGCCGGCGTCGCCTACCTCGACTCGATCCTCGACCGGTTCGCCGAACACAACATCGAGGTGGTGCGCCTCGACGCCGTCGGCTACGCGATCAAGACACCGGGGACCTCGTCGTTCATGACCGAGGACACCTTCGCGTTCATCGACGAGTTGACCGCCCGGGCGCACGCCCGCGGGCTGGAGATCCTGGTCGAGGTCCACAGCTACTGGAAGCGGCAGCTCGAGATCGCCCGGCGGGTCGACTACGTCTACGACTTCGCACTGCCGCCGCTGGTCCTCCACGCGCTGTACACCGGCAACGCCGAGCGTCTGCGCCGGTGGTTGTCCATCCGCCCCCACAACGCGGTCACCGTGCTCGACACCCACGACGGCATCGGCGTGATGGACGTCGGTCCGGACACGGCCGATGCCCACCGTCTCGGGCTGCTCGAGGCAACCGAGATCGACGATCTGGTCGAGGGCATCCACGAGTCCAGTCACGGCGCCTCGCGGCTGGCGACCGGGGCCGCCGCCTCGAACGTCGACCTCTACCAGGTCAACTGCACCTACTTCGACGCCGTCGGCGCCGACCCGGACGCCTACCTGCTCGCGCGCCTGCTCCAGGTGTGGCTGCCGGGCATCCCGCAGGTCTACTACGTCGGGCTGCTCGCCGGGCACAACGACGTCGAACTCCTGCACGCCACCGGCGTGGGTCGTGACATCAACCGCCACCGCTATACCGACGACGAGCTCGAGCGGGCGCTGGCACGGCCGGTGGTCCGCCGCCTCGGGGCGCTGCTTACGCTGCGCAACACCCACCCGGCGTTCCAGGGCGAGTGGACGCTGCTGGACGAGGGCCGCGACGCCGGCGTCCTGGCGATGCGCTGGGCCGCCGACGGCGAGGTGGCCGCGCTCCACGCCGACCTGCGCCGCCGCAGCTACCGGCTGACCCTCACCGTCGACGGCGAGGAGCGGACGGTCACCGACCTCAGCGAGCTGCCGACGACCGACGACGGCGACGCGCACGGGTGAAGCGCTCGGGGTTGCCGACCGGCGTCCAGGTGGCAGCGTCGGCCGAGGTGCGTCCGCGGCGGGTCAGGCGCCCCCAGGTCAGCGGGTCGACCTTGGGGCTCGTGTCGACCGGTGGCAGCCCCCGCGCGTGCCGCCATCCCTGCCGGACCCGGTAGACGGTGTAGATGCCGGCGAGCTGGATGCCGAGCACCGTCAGCAGCACCGCGCCGGAGCGGAGCAGCTCACCGAAGGTCATGTTCGCCCGTCGTGGTCGCGTGCACCGGGGTCGGTCGTGGTCCGGTCGTCGGCGACGGTACCGCTCCCACGCTCGGCCAGCTTCGTCCGGCGACGCTCCACGGCGAGCCGCCGGCGTTCGTCGGCCGCCGCCCGCACCTCGGCCTCGGCCGCCTCGGGGCTCGGCGCGGAGCCACCCAGATGGGCCGGCTGCCACCACGCGTCGTGTGGACCGGCCGGCCGCTGCGGGTAGCGGCGCTGTGCCTCGTCGACCAGCTCGCGGATGCGCGCCATCAGCCGGCCGTGCAGGCTGGCGGCAGTGTCGTCCGGCCGTGGTGGCACGGGCGCACCGAACGTGACGCTGACCACGGTGCCCGGCGCCAAGCGCAGCGGACTGGCCTTGGTGAAGATGCGGTGGCTGCCCCACACCGCACCGGGCACCAGCGGCGCCCCGCTCTCCAAGGCCATCTGCGCCGATCCCGAACGGCCCGCCAACGGCACGAACGAGGGGGAGATCGTGCCCTCAGGGAACATCCCGACCACATCGCCGGCCCGCAGCGCCTGCGCAGCCTCACGCAGCGCCGCCCTGGTGTCACCACCGCGATCGACCCGGATGTGGCCCATCCGGCGCATCAACGGCCCGACCAGACGGTGGTCGAACACCTCGCGCTTGGCGACGAACCGCACCCGACGTCCCTGCTCGCGGGCACCGAAGCCGACGAACACGAAGTCGAGGTAGCTGACGTGGTTGGTCGCGAGGACCGCCGGTCCGCTCGCCGGCAGGTGGTGGGCGCCGCGCACCTCCACCTGCCAACGCGCGAGGCTGAAGGCGGTGACGCTCGCGGCGACCGCAGTGGCATAGACGGGATTCACGTGCTGCAGACCTCCTGGAGCGTTCGAAGCCTACTGTCCGTCCCGCCGGCGCCGGACGACCGGGATGCGGATGCCGCTCCCGGCCGGTACCACGCCGGCTGACCGTGTCACCCTCCGGATCCGCACCGCCCCGCGGACTGCCACCCCCGACGTTCACCCGCCGCCCCGACCGGGAGCCACCGTTGCGCTGGACCGCCGCCGACATCCCCGACCACACCGGCCGCACCATCGTCGTCACCGGGCCGACCTCCGGGCTCGGACGGGCGACCGCGATCGCGCTCGCCACCCGGGGCGCCCACGTGGTCATGGCGGCCCGGTCGGCCGAGCGCAGCGCCGCCCTGATCGAGCACGTCCGGCAGCGGGCCCCGTTCGCGTCGCTGTCGCGGCTGTCGGTGAACCTCGCCGACCTCAGCAGCATCCGTGCGGCTGCGCGGCGCCTCGCGCAGCAGCACGACCGGATCGACGCGCTCGTCGCCAACGCCGGGATCATGGCACCGCCGCTGACACGGACCTCCGACGGCTTCGAGCTGCAGCTCGGGGTCAACCACCTCGGCCACGCCGCGCTGACCGCACGGCTGCTGCCCCTGCTGCGCGCGGCCGCCCGACCACGCGTGGTGGTGGTCTCCTCCACCCTGCACCGGATCGGGCGGATCGACCCGGACGACCTCAACTGGGAGGCCAGGCCCTACGACCGCTGGGCGGCCTACGGCCAGTCGAAGCTCGCCAACCTGCTGTACGTGCTTGAGCTGCAGCGCCGCTTCGACGCGGCCGGTGTCGCAGGGCTCGCCGTCGGTGCCCACCCCGGCTGGGCCGACACCGCGCTGCAGACCAGCGGGTTGACACCGTCCGGCCGCGTCCGCGGTGCGCTGTGGCGGGCTCCTGTGCGCCTGGCCAACCTGCTGTTCTCGCAGCCGGCGTCGCGCGGCGCGCTTCCGCAGCTCTACGCGACGACCGCCGCCGACGTCCCGGGCGGCTCCTACTGGGGACCGGACGGCCCGGGCGAGCAGATGGGCTACCCCGCACCGGCGACGCGGTCGCCGGAGGCGACCAACCCCGACCTCGCCCGGCAGCTGTGGCACCAGACCGAGGCGTTCACCGGCGTCAGCCACGACCTCGGCGTGGAGGTGGCCCCGTGAACGCGGCTGCGACGGCGACACCGGGCGAGGACGAGCTGGCCTGGCTGCGCCGCTGCCTCGACCTGGCCGCCGCCGCGCGCGAGGCCGGGGACGGCCCGTTCGGCTCGGTGCTGGTCGACGGCGACGGCCAGCTGGTCGCCGAGGCGCGCAACACCGTCAACACCGACAACGACGTCACCGCCCACCCCGAGCTCAAGCTCGCCCGGCTCGCGGGCGCCGAGCTCTCGCCGCAGCAGCGCGCGGCGGCGACGGTCTACACCTCGGGCGAGCACTGCCCGATGTGCGCGGTCGCGCACGCCGCCAGCGGCGTGGGCCGGCTGGTGTTCGCGCTGAGCGCCGCCGAGCTCGCAGCGGTGACCGGCCGACCCGGCTGGGATCTGCCGGTCCGCGAGCTGTTCGCACGCCGCGACCTCGACGTCGAGGTGGTCGGTCCCGTGCCGCAGCTGTACGCCGACGCGGTGGCGCTGCACCGCGACCATTGACCCCGCGGAGCGGTGAGCCCGGTCGGGCCGTACCGGTCCCGGCGGCGCCGATCAGCCGTGGACGGGCACGGTCCAGCCGTGGACGTCGGGAACCTCACCGCG
>SKSM01000119.1 GCA_007122985.1 Nitriliruptoraceae bacterium
CGCGGATGGTCGCCGGCGGCAGCTTGCGCACCCCGTTGAGGATGGTGTGCGGCGCGGGGACCACCGCGTGGAAGCTGAGGTAGTGGTGCAGTGCGACGGCGTCGATCGAGGTGTCGAGGTCGCCGCCGTCCACCAGCGCCGGCAGGCTGGAGGCGAACCGCAGCCGCGAACCCGTCTGGGAGACGTACAGCGGCTTGATGCCGAAGCGGTCCCGGCCGAGCACGGTGCGTCGCGAGTCCCGCTCGTGGATCGCGAACGCGAACATGCCCTGCAGGCGCTCGACGAAACCGTCGCCCCACGCGTGGTAGGCCTTGAGCACCACCTCGGTGTCCGAGGTCGAGAAGAAGCGGTAGCCGCGCTCGGCCTGCAGCTGCTCGCGCAGCTGCCGGTAGTTGTAGACGCAGCCGTTGAACGCGATCGTCAGGCCGAGCTCCGGGTCGTGCATCGGCTGGTTGCCGCATTCGGAGAGGTCGATGATCTTCAGCCGCCGATGGCCGAGCGCGATGGGTCCGGAGGCGAACAGGCCCTCGCCGTCCGGGCCACGGGCAGCCATCCGGTCGGCCATCCGTGCCACCGCGCCCACGTCCGGCGACGCCCCGTCGAGCCGTAGTTCGCCGCTGAATCCGCACATGTGGGGTTCCTTCCCGAGCCCGAGGCGAGTCGTCTCCAGCCGTGTCACCCAGCAGGTCGCTGTCGACGGCTCGGGCCACCAGCGTAGGGCGGACGCCGCGGGGGTCGGTCGTGGGGACGGTGTCATCGTCCGATCGCACGGCCATCGCCGTCATCTAGCCTCGGGATGCGCCGGTCCGCCGCCGCCCCAGCCCTCGACGTTGCCCCGGAGCATCCGTGCCGAGCTTCCACCTCGTCGACGCGTTCAGCGCGGTGCCGTTCGCCGGGAACCCGGCCGGCGTGGTCGTGCTCGATGCCGGACCCGTGGACGCCACGTGGGCACAGCAGCTCGCAGCGGAGATCGGCGCGTCGGAGACCGCGTTCGTCCATCCCGATGGTGACGCATGGCGGCTGCGGTGGTGGACACCGGCCGCCGAGGTCGCGCTGTGCGGCCACGCGACCCTGGCAACGGCCCATGTGCTCTTCGAGGCCGACGCCGTCCCACCGGACTCGGCCTGTCGCTTCCAGACCCGCTCCGGCGAGCTGCGCGTCGTCCGACGTCGACGACCGGACGGCGAGGTACTGGCGATGGACCTGCCGGCCTGGCCGCTCGGCGAGCACGCCGAACCGCAGCCGCTGGCGCGGGCGCTCGGCGGGGCGGACGGCCGCTACCTCGGCCGGACGCGCACCGAGCAGCCGAACGACGTCGTCGAGGTGGCGTCGGCCGCCACGCTCGACGCGATCGAGCCAGACCTCGCTGCGGTCCGCGCGTTGGGGGTGACGGGGCTGATCGTCACCGCCGAGGGCGAGGGCGAGGTCGACCTCGTGTCGCGGTACTTCGCGCCGTCTGTCGGCGTCGACGAGGACCCGGTCACCGGCTCTGCGCACAGCACGCTCGGTCCGCTGTGGGCGACGCGACTCGGTCGCCGCCAGCTGCTGGCCGAGCAGCGCTCGCCACGCGGAGGGCGGCTGCACCTCGACGTCGGGGACGAGCGCGTCGAGGTCGGTGGTCACGCCGTGACCGTCATCCGGGGCGAGGTGGCCACCTGAGGCGACCCGGTGCGGACTGGTCGGGTCAGGGCTCGTCGGCAGTGGGCTCGGACCCGTCGGCGTGGTCGGACGGCCCATCGACACCCGTGGACAGGCGTTCGCCGAGCGCGGCCGTGCGTTCACGTGCCTCGGTGGTGAGCTCCTCCACCCGCCCGCGTGTGTGCTCGGCCAACGTCTGCGCGCGTGCACGGGATCGTGCGGCGAGCTCCTCGGTTGCGTTGGCCGCACGGTCGCGGGCGTCGGCGACACGCTCCTCGAGCTCGTGCTCCTCGGCGATCTCCGCCATCCGGACACGCGCCTGGCTGACGGCATCGGCCATGCTGTGCCGGTAGCGCTCGAGGTTCTCGCGCGCCGTCGCCGTCGGTGACGCCGGCCTCGAGTACGGCGGCCACCACCGGGCACCGGGGTCGGGCTGTGGGTAGGCGGCACGCAACTGGGAGCTGCGGTCGATCATCGTGGCGGCGACGCGGCCCGTCAGCGACGACGCGTCGTCGTCCCACCGCGGCGAGACCACGTCCATCGCCATGGTCACCACCGCGCCGCGCTCCGGCAGCCGGACGACAGGCGAGAATCCGCGCTGTGCTCCGAAGTGGGTGACGACCAGCACGTCGACGCCGGCCTCCAGTGCCAGTCGAGCCGCCCCGTGCCGAAGTGGCAGCAGCGAGCCGTCATGGGTGGTGGTGCCTTCCGGCGCGATCAGCACCGTGCTCCCCGCGCGCAGGCGCGAGACGGCATCGTCGTAGGCAGCCTCGCGTCCGGCGTCGTCGGTGCGCGACACCGGCACCGCCCCGGCCTGCCGGACCAGCACCCCGAGTACGGGAGCGGTGAACAGCTCGGTCTTGACCAGCGGCTGGACCCAGCGCCCGAGCCCGTGCCACACACTGCCGGCGACCAGGAAGGCATCCACCGCAGAGGTGTGGTTGAACACCACCAGCAGCGCCTTGCCAGCAGGCGGGATCACCTCCGGCGGACGGACCCGGACCCGCCAGCCGACGAGGGTCCGCAGCAGGCCGAGCACCACGTTGACCGCCAGCCGCCAGGCCCATGGCGGCCGCCTACCCACCCGGCCGACAGCAGGATTCATCGGACGCTCCCTTGGCGGCAGGGACCACGGTAGGTGGCCGCGGCGTCCGCGACGACAGCGGCTACCGACATTCCCACAGCGAGGACCGCTCAGGCGAGCGGCAGCGCGTAGCGCCAGATCGCCGCGGCGTGGGCCGCGCTGCCGAGCACGACCAGGACGTGGAACACCTCGTGGAACCCGAACCAGGCGGGCCATGGGTTGGGGCCCTGACGGGCGTAGATCACCCCGCCGACGGTGTAGATGAGCCCGCCTGCCCCAAGCAGCGCGATTCCTGCCGGCGAGAGGGCCTCCGCGACCCGTAACAGCGGGATCGCGGCCAATGACGCGAACGACGCATACGCCGCCACCGACAGCCACCGTGGACCCTGGAGCGGCGAGGCGGCGACGCCCGCACCGATCAATGCGATCGCCCATGCGATCACCAGGCTCCAGGTACGCCACGCCCCGCCGAGGGTGTGCACAGCGACCGGAGTGAACGTGGCCGCGATGAACAGCTGGATCATCGCGACATCGACCCGTGCGAGCCAGCGCCGGACGTGGTCCGGCCACGACGGCAGGTGGTAGATCCCCGAGGTCGCGAACAACGCGACCAGACCGGCGCCGAACACGGCGACGCTGGCGCGCGAGAGCCCCGGCGAGGCGGCATCCCACAGGAGCACGGCCGCAGCCACGGCAGCGGGAGCGGCCGCGCTGTGGACCCACCCACGCAGCCGCGGACGGGAGCGCAGCGCGGGCGCGACTGTGAGCGCACCATCGGCCGAGGGCCGCACCAGGGCTTCCTGTCGTGAGAGAGCTACGTCGGGGCGAGCAGTGTCGCGGTGCGCTGCGGTGATCGTCCGCACACGGCCCACAACACAAGCGCCGGCACGGTACCGGGTCACGTCGGCGACGCTGGTACACGGCCGGCAGCGGCATCTCCACGCCTGCTGGGGGCCGCTGGAGCCCTGGCCGACCCCCATTAGCCAACCTACGAACCGGCCCCGCAAGCACCAACCACCGGCACTCACGACCTACCCCGGTCTTACTAGGCTCAACGGGGCACCGTAGTCGACCGGCTGCCGCCCGAAGGCTCCGCGTGGAACCCGTTGCGCTCTCCCCCGACCATCGCAGCACGGCCCTGGAGCGACTTCGGCGCGAGACCTTCGATGTGCTGGTCATCGGCGGGGGCGTGACCGGAGCCGGCATCGCACTGGACGCGGCGACCCGGGGGCTGTCGGTGGCGCTCGTCGAACAACGCGACCTTGCCGCCGGAACCTCCAGCCGTTCGTCCAAGCTCATCCACGGAGGCCTGCGCTACCTCGAGCAGCTCAACGTCGCGCTCGTCCGCGAGGCGCTCAGGGAGCGGGGGCTGTTGCTGACCGAGCTCGCACCCCACCTGGTCCGGCCCGTGTCGTTTCTCTACCCCCTCACCCACCGGGTCTGGGAGCGCTGGTACATCGGCGCCGGTGTGCAGCTCTACGACCGGTTGGGCGGCGCACGCCACCTGCCGCGACACCGCCACCTGACGCGCAAGGCGGCGCAGCGGCTGATCCCTTCGCTCCGCAAGGAGGCACTCGTCGGCGCCATCCGCTACTACGACGCGCAGGTCGACGATGCGCGTCACACCATGGAGCTGGCCCGCACGGCCGCGGCCCACCAGGCGGCGGTGACCACCTCTACGCGGGTCACCGGGCTCCTGCGCGAGGGTGAGCGGGTGGTCGGCGCGCACGTCCGCGACCAGGAGCGCGGCGAGCAGATCGAGGTCCATGCCCGTCAGGTGGTCAATGCCACCGGGGTCTGGACCGACGAGGTGCAGGACCTGGTCGGACGCGGCCGCATCAGCGTGCGGGCGTCCAAGGGCATCCACCTGGTCATCCCGCGGGACCGCCTGCATGGGGACAGCGGCATCATCGTGCGCACCGCGTCCTCGGTGCTGTTCGTCATTCCGTGGGGCCGCCACTGGATCATCGGCACGACCGACACCGACTGGAACCTCGACCTCGCTCACCCGGCCGCATCGGCGAGCGACATCCAGTACCTGCTCGACCACGTCAACCGGGTGCTGCAGGTGCCGCTGTCCCATGAGGACGTCGAGGGTGTCTACGCCGGCCTGCGGCCGCTGCTGACCGGCGAGTCCGACGAGACGAGTCGGCTCTCCCGCGAGCACGCCGTCGTCCAGACCGTTGCGGGGCTGATCACCATCGCCGGGGGCAAGTACACCACCTACCGGGTCATGGCCGAGGACGCCGTGGACGCCGCCGCCCGCAACCTGCCTCAACGGGTGCCCCGCTCGGTCACCGACCGTACCCCGCTGCTGGGGGCAGAGGGCTACCACGCGCTGTGGAACCGTCGTGACCGGCTGGCTGCGCAGTCGGGGTTGCACGTCAGCCGTATCGAGCACCTGCTGAACCGCTACGGCTCGATGATCACCGAACTGCTCGCGCTGGTCGACGAGCGGCCGGAACTCGCCGAGCCGATCGCCGGGGCCGACGACTACCTGAAGGTCGAAGCGGTCTACGCCGCCAGCCACGAGGGCGCGCTCCACCTCGACGACCTGCTGACCCGACGGACACGGATCTCGATCGAGACCTTCGACCGCGGCAAGGCGGCGGCGCGCGACACCGCGCCGTTGGTGGGCGAGGTCCTCGGCTGGGACGCGGCCACCACGGCCCGCGAGATCGAGCACTACGACGCACGGGTGGCCGCAGAGCTGGAGTCCCAGCAGATGCCAGACGATCGCACGGCCGACGCGGCCCGGATGGGCGCCCGCGACGTGCGGGTCGGTGCCGGCTGAGCGCCCTGCCCCGCTCGTCCGCCCGCACCGTCGCCCCGACCGTGCTCGGTACGCTCGCCGCGTGCCACACCCCCTGCTGCGCCCCAAGGCGATCGTCTCACACCTACTGGTGGCGGCGGTCGTCATCGGCTGTGTGATCGCGGGGCAGTGGCAGCTCGACCGGTTGCAGCAGGTACGCGACAACAACCAGCGACTCGAGCAGCGACTGGCACAGCAGACCGCCGCGCTCGAGGACCTGATCGACCCGAGCGCGGACGAGGTCGACGAGGCTGCACTCGAGTTCCTCCCGGTGGAGGTCAGCGGCACCTACCGGCCCGGCGAAGAGGTACTCCAGCGCAACCAGTCCTACCGGGGCCAGACCGGCTTCCACGTGCTCACACCCCTGGAGCTCGAGTCCGGCGCAGTGGTGTTGGTGCGACGCGGCTGGGTGCCCGCCTCGGTGGACGAACCGGGCACCGACCAGACGGCGCCGCAGGCGGGCGAGACCACGGTCACCGGGGTGCTCGAACGCCCTGTCGAGCAGCCGCGGTTCGGCGCCAACGACCCGGACGACGGCGTGCTCGAACGTGTCTTCCACACCGACACCGCACGCCTGGATCGGCAGGTCGACGGCAACCTGTTCCCGATGGTGCTGCGCATCGACGATGAGCTGGACAATCCGACCGTCGACCAGCTGCCGTTCCCCGTCGGCTCCCCTGAGCTCGACGAGGGCAGCCACCTGTCCTACACGGTTCAGTGGCACAGCTTCGCCGTCATCGGCCTGGTGGGCTATGGGGCCTGGTGGTACAGCCGCCTGCGGCGGCCGGACGTGCCGGGTCCCACCAGGCCGGGTCGGGATTCCGACGCCGGCGGCTCGCTCGGGTCTCCCGGCCCGTCCCCGGCACCAACCCAGGCGCAGCACAGCTGAGCGCGGGTCTGGACCGCCCGGATCCGTCGGGGCCGATGCGTCCCCCGGGGTCGGGACCATCCTCTCTGCCGCGGTTCGTACGGGGACGGCAGGCTCGTATGCCGAATGGTGTCACGCAGCGCGACGTCACGACACCGCCTCGGTCCCATGCAAGCCGACCGGAAGGCCCCCACGATGGACGAGCCGAACGTCCACGATGTGGTGATCATCGGCGGGGGCGTGGTCGGCGCGACGCTGGCACGGGCGCTGTCCCGGTTCGAGCTGGACGTCGTCCTCCTCGAGGCACGGGCAGACGTCGGCTTCGGTGTCAGCAAGGCCAACAGCGGCATCGTCCACTCCGGACTGCACGCGCCGCCGGGCACGTTGAAGGGGCGACTGGAGTATCCGGGCAACCTCGGTTGGAGGCGATTGCACGCCGAGCTCGGCTTCGGGTTCACGCCGGTGGGCGAGGTCATGGTCGCGGTCGAACCGGACGAGCTTGCGACCATCGAGCGGATCCGAGAGCAGGGCGTGGCCAAGGGCGTTCCGGGCATCACGACCTGGACCGCACACCAGGCGCTCACCGCCCAACCGAGCCTCAACCCGGAGATCGCGGGCGCGGTGTGGGCACCGACGGCCTGCGTCATCAACCCCACCGAAGCGGTGATGCTGGTGGCCGAGGCCGCCCGGCGCAACCGGGTCCGCATCGCGGTGGACCAGCCGGTCGTCGCGATCGACCCGCCCGGGTCGGGGCAGTCGACGGCTCCGTTGGTCGTCCACACACCGACCAGGCGCTGGCACGGCCGCTTCGTGGTCAACGCCGCCGGGCTGTTCGCCGACGAGATCGCCGAGATGGCCGGGGTCGGCGAGGTCGCCATCCGTGCGCGCAAGGGTGAGGAGTACCTGCTGGACCGCCGGCGGCAGGGTCTGGTCACCAGCATCGTGTTCCCGGCCCCCCGACCGACCTCCAAGGGAACCCTGGTGATCCCGACGGTGGACGGCAACGTCATGGTCGGTCCGACTGCCCACGAGGTCGATGACAAGCTCGACACCTCGACCACCGAGGACGGCGCCGCCGAGGTGTTCACCAACGCGCGGCGACTGGTGCCCGCCGTCAGCGAGCGTGACGTCATCGCACAGTTCGCGGGGCTGCGCCCCGTCGCCGACACCCGCGACTTCGTGGTCGGTGCGACCGAACGGCCGGGATTCGTCAACGCGGCCGGCATCCAATCGCCAGGGCTGACCGCTGCCCCCGCGCTCGCCGACCTGCTGGTCGACATCCTCGCCGACGAGGGACTCGAACTCGTCGAGTCCGCCGACTGGGATCCACACGTCCCGGCACCGGTGCGCTTCGCATCGCTGTCCACCGTCGAGCAGCGCCGCCTGGCGAGCCAGGATTCTCGCTACGGGCAACTGCTGTGTCGCTGCGAGCTGATCACCGCCGCAGAGGTCGAACAGGCGATCGACCGGGGGGCGCACACGCTCGACGGGCTGAAGTTCCGCACCCGGGCGGGCATGGGCCGCTGCCAGGGAGCGTTCTGCACCTGGCCGTGCCTCGCGCGGTTGGCGGACCGGTCGGGCCAGCCGGTCACCACCGTGACGAAACGGGGTGGGAACTCCTGGATCGTCCGTCCCCGTGACGACCGCCCGCGACACGGTGCGACGGGGGTCGGTTGAGCCATGGTCACCGTCACCGGCCCGCAACACCTCGCCGACCACTACGACGTGATCATCGTGGGCGGCGGGCCGGCTGGCCTGGCGGCCGCGGTCGGCGCCCGGGATCAGGGCGCACAGCGCATCTTGATCATCGACCGCGACCCAGCTCCCGGCGGGATACTGCTCCAGTGCATCCACTCCGGCTTCGGCCTCCACGCCTTCGGCGAGGACGTCACCGGTCCGGAGTACGCCCACCGCGCGCTCGAGCAGGTCATCGAACGCGACGTTGACGTGCTCAGCGGCGCCGACGTCGTCGACGCCACCAGCGACCTGCGGATCAAGCTGATGTCGCCGTCGACTGGGGTCACGGCGCTCGACACCTCGACGCTCGTGCTCACCCCCGGCGCGCGTGAACGCACCCGAGGGGCCATCCACATCCCCGGCGAACGGCCGTCCGGGGTGATGACCGCCGGGCTCGCCCAACAGCTCGTCAACCTCCGCGGGCTGCTGCCCGGCCGCAGGGCCGTCATCCTCGGATCCGGCGACATCGGCCTGATCATGGCTCGCCGGCTGACGCTCGAGGGCGTCGAGGTTGCCGGGGTGTTCGAACTGCTGCCCTACCCCAGCGGGCTCGGACGCAACGTGGTGCAGTGCCTCGAGGACTTCGACATCCCCCTGCACCTGTCCACCACCGTCGTCGACGTCCACGGGCGCGAGCGACTCGAAGGCGTGAGCGTCGCACCGGTGGACGGCGCGCTCAGGCCGGTCGCCGAACGCGCCTGGCAGGTGCCGTGCGACACCCTGCTGCTGTCGGTCGGGCTCATCCCCGATACCGAGCTCGCCCGCCGGTTGCGAGTCCACCTCGACCCCGTCACCGGCGGACCGACGGTGTCAAGCAGCATGGAGACCTCGCTGCCGGGGGTCTTCGCCGCAGGCAACGGCCTGCACGTCAACGATCTGGCCGACTGGGTCAGCCGCGAGGCCCGGGTCGCGGGGGCGGCGGCCGGCGACCTTGCGCAGGGCCACCGACGACCACCTGACGACGTCGAGCTCACCGCCGGACGCAACGTGGCCTACGTCGTCCCCGGCACGCTGGCGAGCAACCGGACCCAGACGGTGTCCTTCCGGGTCGAGCAGCCCATCCACGGTGACACGATCCTGCGCGTCGGTGACATCCACCGCCGGAAGGTGCGCGCCGTGGTGCCCGCCGAGATGATCACCATCAAGCTCGGCCCACGGCTGCTGGAGGGCTGCGCAGGCGACACCCTGCGCATCGAGGCGCTCCCGGCCGGGGAGGTGAGCCCGTGACCGACGGTGCCGCGCACGCCGGCGACTGGTCGCACCAGCCCCCTGCCGACGACATCGAGACCGTGACCTATCTGTGCACCGGCTGCCCGCTCGGCTGCCGGCTGGAGGTCGATGCGATCGACGACGAGGTGATCGAGGTCCGCGGCTTCCAGTGCCGGCGGGGGCTGCGGTACGGGATGCAGGAGCACACCGATCCCCGACGCCAGGTCGCCACCACGGTCTGGCTGTCCGGCGGCGACATCGCCCGGCTGCCGGTGCGTGCAGCCGCACCGGTGCCGAAGGCACGGGTACGGGCGTTCGTGGCGGCGCTCGGTGGGCTGACCGTGACAGCGCCGATCGAGATCGGCAGTGTGGTCGCCGACGACGTCGCCGGTACCGGCATCGCTGCGATCGCGACCCGGACGGTGCCCCCGCCCCGGCCGCCGCACCCGGGCTACAGCGAGGCCTCGGCACCGTAGAGCGCCGACGTGCCGGTCGCGTCGACGGCATCGGTGATCCGCTCCAGGGCGTGGACGTAGGCCGCGGTGCGCAGCTTGAGTCCGCGAGCGTCGGCGAGATCAGCGACGATGCGGGTCTCGGTGGTCATCCGCTGCTCGAGCCGGTCGCTGACCATGTCCAGTGACCAGCGGTCCCCCTGTCGGTTCGCGATCCACTCGAACCAGCTCACGGTGACCCCGCCGGCGTTGACGAGGATGTCCGGCACCACCTCCACCCCGGCATCGTCGAAGATACGGTCGGCGTCGGCGGTGACCGGGCCGTTGGCCACCTCGAACACGACCCGGGCGCGGACGTCGGCGGCGTTGCCGGCATGGAGCGCACCCTCGAGCGCTGAGGGGATCAGCACGTCGCAGTCCAGGCTGAGCACCTCGTCGGGATCGCAGGGCCCGCCCGACGGCGCATCGGCGAGCGACCCCGTCGCATGCTTGTGCTTCTGCACGGTGGCGACGTCCAGCCCGTCGGGGTCGTACAGCGCGGTCGTGGAGTCGCTGACCCCCACGACCCGCCAGTCACGGTCCGCGAGCCGTCGGGCCAGTTGAGCGCCGGCGTTGCCGAAGCCCTGGACCACCACCCGGGGCTCGACCAGGTCGCCGAGCAGCCGCTCGCGCAGCACGTCCATGACGTGGTAGGCGCCGTCCGAGGTGGCGCTGTTGCGACCGGGAATCCCGCCAAGACCGAGCGGCTTGCCGGTCAGCGCCGCCGGCTGGTGTCCCCGTGCGATCTTGTCGTACTCGTGTGCCATCCAGCCCATCACCAGCTCATTGGTGGCGACGTCCGGGGCCGGCACGTCGACGTCGGGGCCGATCACGTCGGCGACACCCGCGATGTAGCCACGTGCCAGGCGTTCGAGCTCCGCATTGGACAGCTGCTTGGGATCGACCGCGACGCCGCCCTTGCCGCCACCGAACGGCAGGTCCATCAGCGCGGTCTTGAAGGTCATGTAGAACGCGAGCGTGGTGACCTCCTCCGCAGTCACCGCCGGATGGAAGCGGACGCCGCCCTTGGCCGGCCCCCGGGTGTCGTCGTAGCGGACGCGGTAACCGGGAAACGCCTGCAGGGTTCCGTCGTCCATCCTGACCGGAATGGAGATCTTCAACGAGGACGTCGGATGGCTCAGCCGCTCGACGGTGTCGTCCGAGAGCTCGGCCAGCGGTCGTGCCTCCTCCAGCCGTGAGGCAGCGTCCTTGAGCAGATCGTCGGTCACCGGTGCTCCCTTGACGTCGGTTTGACGAAGCGTAGGTGGCACAGGTGCCACTGATCACCATCGTCGAAGGCGAACAACTCCTCGCAGGCGATGGTGAAGACCCGCCAACGCCGGAGCCAGGCGGCGCCGTGGGTCGGGCCGTCAGCGGCGTCGAGCACCCGGACGAGCTGTTCACGATGGGCGTCGAGCCGCTCGAGCCAGGCCCGCAGCGTGCGCGCATAGTGCGTTCCGGACAAGGCCCATCGGTCCTCGACGGCGAGCTGTTCGATGCTCAGCAGCAGCAGATCGTGCGACGGCATCAATCCGCCGGTGAAGAAGTGCCGCGCCATCCAGTCGGCGTCACCACCGGTCTCGAAGGGATAGGCGTCAGTGGCGTGGGCGAACACGTGCACGAACAGCTTGCCGCCGGGCCGCAGCCACCGGGCGATCCGCCGGCTGAGCTCCCCGTGGTTGCGGACGTGCTCGAACATCTCGACCGAGACCACCCGGTCGAACGCGCCGTCGTGGACCACCTCGGCGTAGCTGCCGTCGCCGCCGGCCGGACCTGCACCCGTGCCGAGCCCACTGACGTCGCAGGTCAGAACGGTCACGTTGGCCAGGCCGCGCCGCGCTGCGTGATGCTCGATGTAGCGCCGTTGGCTCGCCGAGTTGGACACCGCCACGATCCGTGAGCCCGGATACCGCTCCGCCATCCACAGCGTCAGCGAGCCCCAGCCGCAGCCGAGTTCGAGCACGTCCTGGCCGTCGCTGAGCTCGGCCCGGTCACAGGTCAGCGCAAGCATCGCCGCCTCGGCTTGCGCGAGGTCGGTGACACCGGGCGGCCACCAGGCCGCTGAGTACTTCAGCCGGGGGCCGAGCATCTGTTCGAACAGCTCGGCCGGGACCTCGTAGTGCTGGGCGTTGGCTTCTTCGGTGCCGAGGGCGACCGCGGAGGCGTCCAGCGATGCCAGAAGCGTGCGCTTGCGCTGCTCGCGGTCCTCGATCGTCCCGGCGGTCACGCTCGCCAACCGACGTCGGAGCAGACGGCGGATCGTCCACCGCAGCGCAGGATCGGGGAGTAGTCCGCGGTCGAGCACGGCGTCGACGAGTCGTGCCTTCAGCGTCGGGCGCGTCATCGTGAGCCCATACGCGCGCCCAACGGAGCCTGCCGCTCGAACCGCCGAGGTGGCAGGTCGGCCTCGTGCACGGCGACGAGGTGCCGGCCGTACGGCTCGGTCCCGAGCGTGCCGTTCATCGGACGGGTGAGCACCAGCTGCAGGTCACCGATGTATCTCGCCAGGAAGGCGCCTTCACAGTAGGCGAGGTAGAACTCCCACATCCGTACGAACCGGTCATCGAAGCCCAGTTCCCGGACGGCGTCGGTCCGGTCGAGGAACCGTTCACGCAGCGACGCAGGGTCTCGGCGTAGTGCATCCCGATGTTCTCAGCCGACTCGACATACAGCTCGCTGCTCCGCCCCATGGCGTGGGTGATGGCCTCGAGCGACGGGAGGTGGCCGCCGGGGAAGATGTAGCGCTGGATGAAGTCGGGCCGGCGCTGGTAGCCGGCATAGCGCTGTTCGGGGATGGTGATCACCTGGATCGCAGCCAGACCGTCCGGTGCGAGCACCCGGTCGACCGTGGCGAAGAACGCGCCCAGGTGGCGGTGGCCCACCGCCTCGAGCATCTCGATCGACACCACCCGGTCGAACCGGCCGGTGAGCTCGCGGTAGTCGGCGAGCCGGATGTCGACCGATTCGTCGAGCCCCTGCTCGGCCACGCGGCGGCGGGCGTACTCGGCCTGCTCCTCGGACAGGGTGACTGCGGTGACCCGGCAGCCGTAGGTTCTGGCGGCGAAGACGGCGAACCCGCCCCAGCCGCAGCCGATCTCCAGCACATGGGACCGAGCATCGATACGGGCCTTGTCGGCCAGTCGGCGGTACTTGTTCTCCTGGGCCTGCTGGAGCGACTGCGACGCCGAGTCGAACACCGCTGCCGAGTAGGTCATCGTCGGGTCGAGGAACTGCTCGTAGAGCTCATTCGACAGGTCGTAATGGGCCGCGACATTGTGCTTGGCACGACCCGGGCGGTTGTCACGCAACAGGTGGAGCATCCGGTCGGCCGCGATGTTGCCCAGCGCAGCCGGGCGGATCCGACGCAGTGCACGCCGGTTGGCGATCACGATGCGCACCAGCGAGACCAGGTCCGAGGACCGCCACTGCGCCTCCAGGTACGACTCACCGACCCCGACGGACGCACCGCTGAGCAGCCGGGTGAAGAAGCGCCAGTCGGACACCTCGATGCTCGCCTGCAGTGACGATCCCCGGTCACCGAAGGCCCTGCGTCGACCGTCGGGCAGGACGAGTTCGACGCAGCCGACCTGCAGCTGCCCGAGCATGCCGGTGACCGTGCGCACGGCACGGCGCTGCCTCGCGGTGGGCCCAGGTGCGGGCATCGGGGCGGTGACCGTTCGGCTCACGGGCGGTACTCCTCGACGGCGGACTCGTCGGCCCGGACGTCACGACCATGGACGGGGTGGATGCCGGCTGGATCTGGATCGCCGCGTGGCTGGTCGTGGTCGTCGCCGGGAGGGGCCGGGCGACGCAGGAACGGCACCCCCTTGGCCCACAGGCGTAGCGCCTGCCAGTGGATCATGGCGACGGTGTGCAACGGTAGGAGCGGGTGGGTGACCGCGACGCGCGCGAGTGTGGCGGCAGACAACGGCACCCGGCGTCCCGACTGGGTGGCGTCGAAGATTCGGCCACGGTCGTCGTCGACGTCGACGTGGACGGTCAACCGGTCGTCACGCCAGGCGACGGTGAAGCGGTAGCGCAGCCCCTCGACCGGCAGGAAGGGCGAGACGTGGAGCCGCTTGTCCGCCGCGGCACGGACCACGCCCGGTCGGCCGGTGGTCTCGAGGTCGAGCAGATAGCAGTGTGCGTCGCCGAAGGTGTTGTGCACCTCGGCGACGATCGCCTGGAGTCTGCCGTCCCGGTCGTGGCAGAACCACCAGCTGACGGGGTCGAAGACGTGCCCGGCGACCCGCAGGTTGGCCAGCACCCGCACCGGTCCGTCGGGCAGTCGACGCCCCTTGCCTGCGAACCACACCGCCAGCTTCTGCCGCACCGGGACGTCGAGCGGTCCGAGGTGGTCGGTGTCGCGGAAGCCGAACAGCGCCGGTCGGTTGTAGCCAAAGCCCCGCAACTCGCGCGAGAGCCGCGGCAGCTCGTCGACGTCGATCAGCGCGTGGTAGGTCCGGTTGCGAAACGCGTGGCGCCGCGGACGGTGTCGGCGGTGGCGCACCCCACCGACGTAGAGCGCCGAGGCGAACGGCTCGCTCATGTCGGCCACCGGACCCCGAGGTGCGACACCGCCCGAACCGCGGACCACAGGCCGTCCTCGTGGAAGCCGGACCGGTGGTAGGCACCGGCGAAGAAGGTGCGTCTGCGGCCGTTGAGCTCGTCCAGTCGTGCCTGGGAGGCGAGTGCTTCGGGCGTGTAGGTCGGGTGGGTGTAGGACAGACGCCGGTGCACCCGGTCTGCCGACGGGGCAGCGCTCGGATTCAGCGTCACCACGTACTGCTCCGAGACGTCGAGTCGTTGGAGCCTATTCATGTGGTAGCTCAGGCTCACCTGCTCGGTCGGCGTCCGGCAGTCGTCCAGGCGGTAGTTCCACGACGCCCAGGCCGAACGGCGTCGCGGCAACAGGGCGGTATCGCTGTGCAGGTAGGTGTCGTTGGTCGAGTAGCTCCAGGTGCCGAGCAGTTCCTTCTCCAGGGGATCAGCGTCATCGAGCAGACCGAGCGCCTCGTCGGCGTGGGTGGCCAGCACCACCGCATCGAAGCGGGTGGTCGTGGTCTCACCGAGTCGGACCTCGACTCCGTCGTCGTCACGCGTGAGGCCGACGACCTCCGTGCCCCGGTGGACGTGTTGCGCGTAGGGCGCGGTCAGCTTCGGCAGGTAGCTCGAGCTGCCACCGACCACGGTGCGCCAGGGATGATGGGAGGCCACTCCGAGCAGGCCGTGGTTGCGGAAGAAGCTCAGCAGTGTGTGCAGCGGATAGTCGGACACCGACGCCGTCCCGGACGACCAGATCGCCGCGGCCATCGGCAGCAGGTAGTGATCGCGGAAGCTGCGGCCGAATCCGGCCGACGCGAGGAACCTGCCCAGGGAGACGGTGCGTGCCCGCGGATCGTCGACCAGTCGGCGCCCGACCCGGTGGAAGCGCAGGACGTCGGTGATCAGGCGCCAGCGGTCGGCCGATCCCAGGTCCGCAGGCGCCGCGAACAGTCCCCGACGGTTGCCGGCATACTCGAGGTCGCAGCGCTCGCACCGCAGCGACCAGGACATGTCCGACGGCTGGGTCGCGACGTCGAGCTCGTCGAACAGCCGGGTCAGCAGTGGGTAGGTCGGTTCGTTGTAGACGATGAACCCGGTGTCGATCGGCACCTGCCCGCCGTCCGGCCGGGCGACGGTCACGGTGTTGGTGTGACCGCCGAGGCGAGGCTCACGCTCGAGGACGTGGACCTCGTGACGTCCGGACAGCAGCCAGGCCGCTGCCAGCCCAGAGATCCCGGTTCCGATGATGGCGATACGCACCCGCACTCCTCCGTGTCGCTGCCCATTCGGGACACACAGCTGCTCAGGTTCGGTGTGGACCGACGGCACGCGCGGCCACCGGTCACCGCGGCTGCCGCATCGATCGCCTGACCGGACGTCACCGCCGGCGTCAGGTCGCCTCGACGGTGATCGTGTGCCACCCCTCGGCCCCGTCGGGGGTGGGAGGGGCCGGCCCCTCCGGCTGGAGACCACCCTCCCCGTCGACCGCCCGCACGCGCAGCTGGTGGGTGCCGGGCTCGAGCGCGAGCTCGGTGTGCCACTGCACCCACGTCGCGTCCGACAGGGGTGGCGCGAGCCGCGCCGCGGTCCAGTCCCCCGCGTCCACGCGCACCTCGACACGGTCGACGCCGCGGACCGGAGCCCACGCCACCCCGGCCGCCACCAGGCCGTCGCCGGCGACGGTGTCACCGTCCCCCGGCACGTCGATCCGCGAACCGGTCTTGACCGGGGCCCGCTTCGCCCAGCCGCGCGGCACCCAGTAGCCGTCGAAGCCGTCCCAGGTGGTCAGCTCGATCTCCTCGAGCCACTTGGTCGCCGACACGTAGCCGAACAGCCCCGGGATCACCAGTCGGACCGGGAAGCCGTGTCGGATCGGCAGCGGCTGGCCGTTCATGCCGACCGCGACCAGTGCGTCCCGGCCGTCGCGAGCGACCTCCAGCGGGAATCCGCCGGTCCAGCCGTCGACCGACCGACCCACGACCTGCGCTGCCCCTGCAGTGGGCCGCACCTCCTCGAGCAGGGAGGAGAGGGGGACCCCGGTCCACCGCGCGGTTCCGATCAGGTCTCCACCCACCTCGTTGGAGACGCAGGCGATCGTCGCATCGACCTCGACGAGCTCGCGGTCGAGCAGCTGCTCGAGCGTCAGCTGCAGCTCGCGCTCGACCAGCCCGTGGATCCGCAGCCGCCACGTGTCCGGATCGACCCGGGGCAGCACGATGGCCGTGTCGATGCGGAAGAAGTCGTCGATCGGCGTGAGCACGTCGCTGAGGCCCGGCACCTGCTCGGCCAGGTCGCCGCGCACCGGGGGCAGGGTGACGTCCGCCTGCGGCAGGGCCACCTCTGCGGGATCGACGACGACACGGTTGCCGAACAGGCCCCGTCCGAGCGCCCCCGCTGCGAGCGCCGACACCGCCGCACCCGCGGCGACACGCAGGAACCCACGCCGATCCACCTCGTCGTCCGGGAG
>SKSM01000085.1 GCA_007122985.1 Nitriliruptoraceae bacterium
AACACCCCCGACATCCTCACCGACCAGCTCCAGCACGGCGGACGACCGATGTACGTGCAGCGACTGGTCCTGGCTGCGACCCTGACGGCGAATTACGGCATGTACGGGCCCGCCTTCGAGCTGATGTGGTCCCGGGCGCGCCCCGGCTCGGAGGAGTACCTCGACAACGAGAAGTACGAGATCAAGCACTGGGACCCCGATCCCCCCGACTCGCTCGCGGAGGTGATCGGCCTGGTCAACCGCATCCGCCACGACCACCCCGCGCTGCAGCACGACGCCACGCTGCGGTTCCACCAGGTCGACAACGACCAGCTCCTCGCCTACTCCAAGGCCGATCGTGACGGCACCGACACGATCCTGGTGATCGTCAACCTCGATCCCCACTGGCCGCAGGCCGGGGCGACCTGGCTCGACCTCGAGGTGCTCGGCGTCGATCCCGACGAGCCGTACGAGGTCCACGACCTCTTCGGTGGCGGCACCTTCACCTGGCAGGGACCGGACAACTACATCGAGCTCAACCCGATCGTGAGCCCGGCCCACATCTTCGAGGTCCGCAGCCACCGCCGCACTGAAGCCGACTTCGACCACGGTGACTGAGCGGTGCCACCTGCCGGCCCTGCGTCCGGCACACCGGCACGACACGACCCGACGAGCGAGCAGGACCGACCATGACCACGCCGGAGAGCCACGATGACCCGCACTGGTACAAGGACGCGGTCATCTACGAGCTGCACGTGCGCTCGTTCTTCGACTCGAACGGCGACGGAATCGGTGACTTCGCCGGCCTGACCAGCAAGCTCGACTACCTCCAGGATCTTGGTGTCACCGCCCTGTGGCTGCTGCCGTTCTACCCCTCGCCACTGCGGGACGACGGCTACGACATCGCCGACTACACGGCCGTCAACCCCGACTACGGCACCCTGCGGCAGTTCAAGCGCTTCGTCCGTGAAGCGCACGCCCGCGGCCTCAAGGTCATCACCGAGCTGGTGATCAACCACACCTCGGACCAGCACGCCTGGTTCAAGCGGGCGGTCAAGGCCCCGAAGGGCAGCCCCGAGCGGGACTTCTACGTCTGGAGCGACACACCGGACCGCTGGCCCGAGGTCCGCATCATCTTCGAGGACTTCGAGACCTCGAACTGGCAGTGGCACGGCGAGGCCCAGCAGTACTACTGGCACCGGTTCTTCCACCACCAGCCGGACCTCAATTTCGACAACCCGCAGGTCCGGCAGGCGGTCAAGGACGTGCTGGACTTCTGGGTGGAGACCGGCGTCGACGGCATGCGGCTCGACGCGATCCCCTACCTGTTCGTGCGGGAGGGCACCAACGGCGAGAACCTGCCCGAGACCCACGACTTCCTCAAGGAGCTGCGCGAGCACCTCGACCGTCACCCCAACCGGATCTTCCTCGCCGAGGCCAACCAGTGGCCGGAGGACGCCGCCGCCTACTTCGGCGACGGTGACGAATGCCACATGAACTTCCACTTCCCGCTGATGCCCCGGCTGTTCATGGCCGTCGCCCAGGAGGACCGGTTCCCGATCCTCGACATCCTCCAGCAGACGCCGACGATCCCCGACGACGCCCAGTGGGGCATCTTCCTGCGCAACCACGACGAGCTGACGCTCGAGATGGTCACCGACGAAGAGCGCGACTACATGTACCGCGCCTACGCCCGCGAGCACGACATGCGGGTCAACCTCGGCATCCGTCGACGCCTCGCACCGCTGCTGCACAACGACCGGCGGCTGGTGGAGCTGATGAACTCACTGCTGTTGAGCCTGCCGGGGACGCCGATCCTCTACTACGGCGACGAGATCGGCATGGGCGACAACGTCTACCTCGGCGACCGCAACGGCGTGCGCACGCCGATGCAGTGGTCCAGCGACCGCAACGCGGGCTTCTCCCGCACCAACCCGCAGCGGCTGTTCCTGCCGACCATCATCGACCCGGAGCACCACTACGAGTCCGTCAACGTCGAGGCGCAGCAGAACAACCCCCGAAGCCTGCTGTGGTGGATGAAGCGCATGATCGCGCTGCGCCGGCGCAATCGGGTGTTCGGGCGCGGCGACATCGACTTCCTGACGCCTGACAACGCCAAGATCCTCGCGTTCATCCGCAGCTGGACGCCGCCCGACGCAGCCGAGTCGGAGCAGGTCCTGATCGTGGCGAACCTCTCGCGCTACGCCCAGGCGTGCGAGCTCGACCTCTCGGACTTCGCGGGGCAGCACCCGGTCGAGATGATCGGTCGCTCCACCTTCCCGCCGATCGGTGAGCAGCCCTACCTGCTCACGCTCGGTCCCTACCAGTACCTGTGGTTCTCCCTGGAGCGCGACCCCGCTCGGCTGTCGCTGTCCAAGCTGCCCGAGTTCGCCAGCGACACCGTGGACACCCACGAGACCCCGATGCCGACCGTCACCGTCTCGGGAGACTGGACGGCACTGCTGCGCGGTCCCGGGCGGGCGCGACTCGAGTCGGTCCTGCCCGACGTCCTGCGCCGACAGCGGTGGTTCGGGGGCAAGGCGCGCACCATCCGGGCGGTCACCGTCACCGACGTCATCGGCATCGGCCCGCAGGAGCTCCGCCCGCTGCACGTGCTGACCGTGCACGTCGAGTACGTCGACGGCGAGGCCGAGGAGTACGTGCTGCCCATCACCTTCGCCGAGGGCGAGGAGGCCGGCCGCCTGCTGGCCGTCGCCCCGCGCTCGGTCCTGGCGGAAGTCAAGGGCCAGGGGGCACGGGGGCGCTCGGGTGTGCTCGTCGACGCCCTCACCGACGACACCGCCAACCGCCAGCTGCTCGACGTCATCGCGCGACAGCGCCGCTTCAAGGGCCAGCACGGCCGCGTCGTCGGGCGGCGCTTCCGGGGGTTCGACCGCCGTCTCGACGGTGACGAGCTCGAACCGCAGTTGCTGCGCGCGGAGCAGTCCAACTCCTCGGTCCTCTACGGCGAACGGTCGCTGCTCAAGATGCTGCGGCGCCTGGAGCCCGGTATCAGTCCGGACGTGGAGATCGGCGGCTTCCTGGCCGACCTCGACCACGTCCCCGAACTGCTCGGCACCATCGAGGTCGAGCCCGCCGACAACGGCGAGCCCCGCACCCTCGGCATCCTCCAGCGCTTCGTTCCAAACGAGGGCGACGCGTGGAACCAGGCGCTGGACGAGCTCGGACGATTCGCCGAGCGGATCGTCTCCGACCCCGACGCCGGTCCGACGCCGACCCCTCGCGCCGGTGGCGACATCGTCGACCGCGCCCGCAAGGGCGTGCCCGAGTCCGTTCACGAGCGCATCGGCCCCTACCTCGAACTCGTCCATCTGCTGGGCCAGCGCACGGCCGAGCTGCACATCGCGCTGTCCGCGGGTGGCGATGACCACGACTTCACACCCGAGCCGATGACCCGCCTCTACCAGCGCAGCCTCTACCAGTCGGTGCGCAACGGCGTGCGCATCGGTCTGCGCGCGGCCAGGCGTGCGGCAGGCAACCTCACCGATCCCGACCTGCGCGCCGAGGTGGACGCGGTCGTCGCGCGCGAGGACGAGATCCTCGAGCGGCTCAAGGCACTGGCGAGCGAGCCGATCGACGCCACACGCATCCGCACCCACGGCGACTACCACCTCGGTCAGGTGCTGTTCACCGGCCGCGATTTCGTGATGATCGACTTCGAGGGCGAACCCGTGCGGCCCCTGGGTGAGCGCCGCCTGAAGCGCTCTCCACTGCGAGACGTCGCGGGGATGGTGCGCTCGCTGCAGTACGCGACCGCCTCGACCCGCTACGACCAGATCGAGCGTGGCCTGGTCACGCCCGACCACCCCAACCACGACCGGCTGACGGCCTGGCTCGAGTGGTGGTACGACTGGACCGGCGCGGCCCTGCTCGAGGGCTACCTCACCACCACCGCCGGTCAGCCGTTCATCCCCCCGGTGCTGGACCACGTGCGCACGCTGCTCGACGCCTTCCTCCTTGAGAAGGCGGTCTACGAACTCGGCTACGAGATGAACAACCGGCCAAGCTGGGTCGGCATACCGCTGGCCGGCATCGCTCAGGTGCTCGACCGGCACGAGAGGTGACCTACGATGCCCACCGATCCCGCCTCATCTCCACCGTCACAGGATCAGCGACCGGACGCGTCGAAGGGCTCGCCGACGCGGCCGCCGGCGTGGTCGCCGATCGGGGAACAGGACCTGCACCTGTTCAACGAGGGCACGCACCTGCGGCTGTGGGAGACGCTCGGCGCCAATCCCACCACGGTGGACGGCGTCGCCGGCACCCATTTCGCGGTGTGGGCCCCGAACGCCGCCGAGGTCACCGTCGTTGGCGGCTTCAACGGCTGGGACCGCGGCTCCGCGCAGGATCGCCTCACCCAACGGGACGGCTCGGGTATCTGGGAGGGGTTCGTGCCCGGCGCCGGCCACGGCGACGCCTACAAGTTCCACGTGCGCTCCGCCGTCCGCGACTACGCGATCGACAAGGCCGACCCCTACGCCCGGTACGCCGAGCAGCCGCCGCGCACCTCATCGATCGTGTGGGACACCGCCTACGACTGGGGTGACGCCGACTGGATGGCGACCCGTGGACGCCGCCACGGTCTCGACGCCCCGATGAGCATCTACGAGGTCCACCTGGGCTCCTGGCGCCGCCACGTCGACGACGACGGCTCCTCCCGCCCACTGTCCTACCGGGAGCTGGCAGACCCGCTGATCGCCCACCTCGAAGAGGTCGGCTTCACCCACATCGAGCTGCTCCCGGTCATGGAGCACCCGTTCTACGGCTCGTGGGGCTATCAGTGCACCGGGTTCTTCGCACCGACCAGCCGCTACGGCACCCCGCAGGACTTCAAGTACCTCGTCGACCGGCTGCACCAGGCCGGGATCGGCGTCATCCTCGACTGGGTTCCGAGCCACTTCCCCACCGACGAGTGGGCGCTCGGCGACTTCGACGGCACGCACCTCTACGAGCACGCCGACCCCCGGCAGGGGTTCCACCCCGACTGGTCCAGCTACATCTTCAACTACGGCCGGCCGGAGGTGGCCGCGTTCCTGCTCTCGTCCGCCTTGTACTGGCTGGAGGAGTACCACGTCGACGGGCTGCGGGTCGATGCGGTCGCCTCGATGCTCTACCTCGACTACTCGCGCGAGGAGGGTGACTGGGTGGCCAACAAGTGGGGCGGCAACGAGAACATCGAAGCGATCGAGTTCCTGCGCCGCCTCAACACCGAGGTGTTCCAGCGCTTCCCGGACGTCCAGACCTTCGCCGAGGAGTCGACCTCGTGGCCGATGGTGTCACGACCGACCTACGTCGGCGGGCTCGGCTTCGGCTTCAAGTGGGACATGGGCTGGATGCACGACACCCTGGAGGTCTTCCAGCGCGACCCGGTGCACCGCAAGCACCACCACAACCAGCTCACCTTCCGCGCGGTGTACGCCTACTCGGAGAACTACACCCTGCCGCTGTCCCACGACGAGGTGGTGCACGGCAAGGGCTCGATGCTGACCAAGATGCCCGGAGACCAGTGGCAGCGCTTCGCCAACCTGCGCGCCCTCTACGCCTACCAGTTCACGACCCCCGGCAAGAAGCTGCTGTTCATGGGCAACGAGTTCGGGCAGGAGCAGGAGTGGGCCCACGAGCGGTCGCTCGACTGGCACCTGCTGGAGCGCGACGGGCTCCACGCCCAGCTACAGGCGTGCGTCGGCGACCTGGTACGGCTCTACCACGCCGAGCCCGCCCTGTACGACGGCGACTGCGAGCCGTTCGGCTTCGAATGGGTGGACTGCACCGACTGGGAGTCCTCGGTGGTCTCCTACCTGCGACGCGCCCGCGACGGCCGTGCCGCGCTGGTGGTGGTCAACCTCACGCCGATGCCGCGCCACAACTACCGCCTGGGCGTGCCCCACGGCGGTCGTTGGCGCGAAGCGTTCAACTCCGACGCGGTCCACTACGGCGGCTCGGGCGTCGGCAACCTCGGCGCCGTGGACGCACGCCCCCTCCCGGTCCACGGGCTCACCCACTCGGCGGTGCTCTCGCTGCCGCCGTTGGCCGTCGAGGTGTTCGTGCCCGACGACTGACCCCGTCAGGCACGACGCGGTGCCGTAGTCTGTGCGACGGCCGCCGCAGCCCCCCGAACCGTCACGAGCCACCCCGTCGGTGACCGGCGCAGGCCTGGAGCACGTCTTGGACCACTACATCTGCGTGCACGGCCATTTCTACCAACCGCCACGTGAGAACCCGTGGCTCGAGGCCGTCGAGCGTCAGGACGACGCCTACCCGTTCCACGACTGGAACGAACGGATCACCGCCGAGTGCTACGCGCCCAACACCCGCGCGCGCATCCTCGACGACCACGGGCGCATCACCCGGCTGGTCAACAACTACGCCCGCATGAGCTTCAATCTCGGGCCCACCCTGTTGGCATGGATGCGCGACGCCGATCCGACGACCTACCGCGACGTCCTGGACGCCGACCGGCACAGCGCCAAGCGGTTCGGTGGCCACGGCTCGGCGATGGCGCAGGTCTACGGCCACGCGATCATGCCGTTGGCCGACGACCGTGACCGGCGCACACAGGTTCGCTGGGGCGTCATCGACTTTCAGCGACGGTTCGGCCGCGACCCGGACGGGATGTGGCTGGCGGAGACCGCCGTCGACGACGCCACCCTCGAGCTGCTGGCCGAGGCCGGCATCCGCTTCACCGTGCTCTCACCGCACCAGGCCGCGCGGAGCCGGCCGATCGGCGAGGAGCGCTGGCAGGACGTCGGCGGTGGCCGGGTCGACCCGACCCGCCCCTACCGCGTCACGCTGCCCTCCGGACGGCAGATCACGGTGTTCTTCTACGACGGCCCCATCTCCCAGGCGGTCGCCTTCGAAGGGCTGCTGGCCTCCGCAGACCGGTTCGAGCGCCGCCTGATGGACGGTTTCGCCGACCGCGAGGGCCCCCAGCTGGTGCACATCGCGACCGACGGCGAGTCCTACGGCCACCACCACCGCCACGGCGAGATGGCACTTGCTGCCACGTTGGAGCGGATCCAACAACGCGACGACGTGCAACTGACCAACTACGCGCAGTACCTGTCGCTGTTCCCGCCGGACCACGAGGCCGAGATCATCCAGGCGAGCTCCTGGAGCTGCAGCCACGGGGTCGAGCGCTGGCGGTCCGACTGCGGCTGCGGCAGCCAGCCCGGTCGACACCAGCGTTGGCGCGCACCACTGCGGGCGGCGCTCGGCGAGCTGCGCACCGAGCTTGCCGAGCGCTACGAGCGCACCGCCGCACCGCTGCTGGATGATCCGTGGGTGGCACGCGACGACTACCTCGAGGTGGTGCTCGACCGTGACGGCCAGCTCGATGCGTTCCTCGCGCGGCACGCCCGCCGCACACTCGATCCGGACGCGACCAGTCGCGTGCTCCATCTGCTGGAGATGCAGCGCCACAGCCTGCTGATGGACACCAGCTGCGGCTGGTTCTTCGATGAGCTCTCGCGCATCGAGCCCGTGCAGGTGCTGCGCTACGCCGCACGCGCGATCCAGCTCGCCTTCGAGCTCACCGGCGAAGACCTCGAGCCGCGCTTCCTGGCGACCCTGGCGACGGCGGAGAGCAACGAGCCCGCCTACCGGGACGGCCGCCGGCTCTACGAGCGCCAGGTGCGGCCGGCGGTGGCCGACCTCGAGCAGGTCGGTGCCCACTTCGCGATCGCGAGCATCGTGCGCGAGCACGCCGCCGTCGAACGGGTCGGCGCCTTCGAGATCGAGTCACACGACCACCAGCTGCACACGGCCGGGCGCGCGCAGCTGGCGTACGGCCGGCTGCGGGTGCGCTCGGTGGTGACCCGGGCCGAGCAGCACCTGGAGTTCGGCGTCCTGCATCTCGGCGACCACAACTTCACCTGCCGAGTGCGCCCCTGGGGTGACGACGAGGCCTACCAGCGCCTCGCCGAGGCGCTGGAGGACCGCTTCGACGTGGCGGACCTGCCGAGCGTGATCCGCACCATCGACGAGCACCTGGGCGCGACGCAGTACTCGCTCGGCACGTTGTTCCGTGACGAGCAGCAGCACATCCTCGACACGGTGCTGGCCACCACCCTCGATGAGCTCGAGTCCACCTACCGGACCATCTACCGCGGCCGTGCGCCGTTGATGCGGTTTCTGACCGACATCGACGCGAACCTGCCGACGGCGCTGCGCAGCGCAGCCGAGGTCGTCATCAACGCCGAGCTCACCGCGCAGCTGGCCACCACCGACCTCGACCCGGACGAGGTCCGGTCTCTGCTCGATGAAGCCGAGCGGTTCGGCATCGAACTCGACATCGACGGGCTCTCGCACACCTTCGGCACCACCATCGCCCGGATGACCAGGCGCGTGGGGGACCATCTCGCCGATACCGACGAGCGCTTCGCGCACCTCGACGAGCAGCACACCGGCATGCTCAACCGCGCCCGGACACTGCTCGAGGTCACCGCGATCGTGCCGTTCGAAGTGGACCTGGCCACGGCGCAGGACGTGTTGTGGGAGGCGCTGCACGACCACTACGCGGACGTCGTCGGACGGGCGCACGCCGGCGACGAGATCGCACAGCGCTGGGTGCAGGAGCTCGACGAGCTCGCCGAGGCGATCCGCGTGGCACCGCCTGCCGGATCCACGCGGCTATGAGCAGCCGACCCGGCCATCGCGGCAGTGCGAAGAGCTCACCGGGGGCGGGACGCCTTGGAGCCAGGTTCCTGGGCGCCGCCGGGACGGCATTCGAGGTGTGGGCGCCGGCAGCGGAGCGCGTCGAGGTGCTGCTCGCCGGCCCCGGCGGTGATCCGGGCCGCGATCCAGCCGGCGGTGAGCGGCACGTCGCCGCGCTGGAGCCCGGCGCTGCGGGCTACCACACTGGGACCGTTTCCGGCGTGGGCCCGGGCGACACCTACCGCTACCGGCTCCACCGGGCCGACGGCACGACGATCGACCGCCCGGATCCCGCATCGCGCCATCAGCCCGCCGGGGTCCATGGCCCCTCGGCCGTGGACGACCCCTCGGCCTTCGCCTGGACCGACCAGGGCTTTGCCGCCCGGCCGCTGCACGACCAGGTGATCTACGAGCTGCACGTGGGGACCTTCTCGCCCGCAGGCACCTTCGACGGGGCCGCCGCGCAGCTCGAGCACCTCAGCGCACTGGGCGTGACGACCATCGAGCTGATGCCGGTCGCGCAGTTCCCCGGAGAGCGCAACTGGGGCTACGACGGCGTGCTGCCCTACGCCGTGCAGGACAGCTACGGCGGCCCGGAGGGTCTGCGCCGCCTGGTCGACGCCGCACACGCCCACGACATCGCCGTGATCCTCGACGTCGTCTACAACCACGTCGGCCCGGAGGGCAACCACCTCGACGACTTCGGCCCCTACTTCTCGCCGCGCTACGGCACGCCATGGGGCCCGGGGCTCAACACCGACGGGCCCCAGGCGGATCCGGTCCGGCGCTACGTGGTCGAGCACGCCGTCGGCTTCGTCCGCGACCACCACCTCGACGGCTTCCGGATCGACGCGGTCCACGGCATCGTGGACACCTCCGCGGTGCATCTGCTCGAGGAGCTCGCGGCCGCCGTGCACGGCGAGGCCGAGCGGATCGGTCGACCGGTGCACCTGATCGCCGAGAGCGACCTGTGCGATCCCCGCCTCGTGCGCTCGCCGGAGGCGGGCGGCCACGGGCTCGACGCCCAGTGGGCCGACGATCTGCACCACGCCGTGCACGTGGCGATCACCGGCGAACGCGACGGCTACTACGTCGACTACACCGGGCTCGACGACCTGCGCACCATGCTGCGCGACCGCTACGTCTTCGCGGGGCGGTACTCGGCCCACCGCCAGCGCACCGTCGGCCGTCCCGCCCGTGACGTGCCCTACGACCGGTTCGTCGCCTGCGTCCAGAACCACGACCAGGTCGGCAACCGCATGCTCGGCGAGCGGTTGGGCGAGCTGACCGACCTCGAGGGCTGCAAGCTGGCCGCCGCGGCCCTGCTGACCTCGCCGTTCGTTCCGATGCTGTTCATGGGCGAGGAGTACGCCGACCCGGCGCCGTTCCGCTACTTCGTCTCCCACACCGATCCGGACCTCATCGACGCGGTGCGCACCGGGCGCCGCGAGGAGTTCGCCGCCTTCGCCTGGCAGGGCGAGGCACCCGATCCGCAGGCGCCGGACACGTTCGACGCCTCCCGGCTGGATCTGTCCCTGGCCCGCGCCGGCGGACACCACACCGAGCTGCACGCCTGCTACCGCGAGCTGATCGCGCTGCGCGCCGAGCTCGACCTGCTCCGCCGCCCGGACGCGCCCGACCCCGACGTCGTCGCCGTGCCGGGACGCCAGACGCTGGCGCTGCACCGCCGTGACGGTCCTCGTGCGGTCGCCGTGGTGATCAACGCAGAGCCGAGCGACGTCGAGGTGGCGCTGCCCGCGGCTCCGGGGACGTGGACGGTGCGCCTGGACACCGCGGCGACGCGCTTCGGGGGTCCCGGACGCGCCGGCGACCCGACGTTCACCGCGGGTGTGCTGCGCGTGTCCGTCGGGCCACGCTCGGTGGTGGTGCTCGAGGTGGCCCCGCCCGCGGGATCGACCGGTTCACCAGCGGGCACTCGCGCCGGGGACGCTGCCCACGCCGCCGAGGAGGGATCATGACCCAGCTCTGGCCCGGCAGGGACTTCCCGCTGGGGGCGACGTTCGACGGCTACGGCACCAACTTCGCCGTGTTCTCCGAGATCGCCCGCCGCGTCGACCTGTCGATCTTCCACGCCCGGGGCCGGGAGGAGCGCCTGACGCTGCCGGAGGTGACCGGGTCGGTGTGGCACGGCTACGCGCCGGACGTGGGCCCGGGCGTGCGCTACGGCTTTCGGGTCCACGGTCCCTACGAGCCCGCCAAGGGCCTGCGGTGCAACCACCACAAGCTGCTACTCGATCCGTACGCGAAGGCGGTCATCGGCGACCTCACGTGGGACGAGGCGGTGTTCGGCTACCGGTTCGGCGACGCGGACGGGGCGATGAACACCCGCAACAGCGCGCGGTTCGTCCCCCGGTCGGTGGTGACCCAGCCGTACTTCGAGTGGGGCAACGACCGACCACCGCGGACTCCCTGGAACAAGACGGTGATCTACGAGGCGCACGTCAAGGGCCTGACCATGCGCCACCCGGCAGTGCCCGAGCACGAGCGGGGGACCTACTCGGGGCTGGCGCACCCGGCGGTGATCGAACACCTCGTCGACCTCGGTGTGACCGCTGTCGAGCTGATGCCGGTCCACCGGTTCGTCTCCGAGCACCACCTCGTCGAACAGGGGCTGACCAACTATTGGGGCTACAACTCGATCGCCTACCTGGCACCGCACGACGCCTACGCCTCGGTTCCCGGCGAACGGGTCGTCCCGGAGTTCAAGCGGATGGTCCGCACCCTCCACGAAGCGGGAATCGAGGTGATCCTCGACGTGGTCTACAACCACACCGCGGAGGGCAATCACCTCGGGCCGACGCTGAACCTCAAGGGCTTCGACAACCCGGCCTACTACCGCCTTGTCGACGACGACCCGCGCTACTACATGGACTACACCGGCACGGGCAACTCCATGAACATGCGCCATCCCCACGTGCTGCAGCTGATCATGGACAGCCTGCGCTACTGGGTCACCGAGATGCACGTCGACGGCTTCCGGTTCGACCTGGCAGCCGCCCTGGCACGCGAGCTGCACGACGTCGACCGCCTGTCGACGTTCTTCGAGGTGATCCAGCAGGACCCGGTCATCAGCCAGACCAAGCTGATCGCCGAGCCGTGGGACATCGGCGAGGGCGGCTACCAGGTCGGCAACTTCCCGCCACTGTGGTCGGAGTGGAACGGGCGCTACCGCGACACCGTGCGCGACTTCTGGCGCGGGGCGGACGCCGCCCTGCCGGAGTTCGCCTCCCGCTTCACCGGTTCCAGCGACCTCTACCAGTCCGATCGCCGACGTCCGTCCGCCTCGATCAACTTCGTCACCGCCCACGACGGGTTCACCCTGCGCGACCTGGTGTCCTACAACGACAAGCACAACGAGGCCAATCTCGAGGACAACCGCGACGGCACCGACGACAACCGCTCGTGGAACTGCGGGATCGAGGGCGAGACCGACGATCCGGACATCCTGGCGCTGCGCGCCCGCCAACAGCGCAATCTGCTCGTCACGCTGTTCCTGAGCCAGGGTGTGCCGATGCTCGTCGCCGGCGACGAGCTCGGCCGCAGCCAGGGCGGCAACAACAACGCCTACTCCCAGGACAACGAGCTGTCCTGGATCGACTGGGAGGCGGCCGACACCGACCTCCACCAGTTCACCCGCGAGCTGATCGCGCTACGCCGCCAGCACCCGGTGTTCCGGCGCCGACGGTTCTTCGAAGGGCAGGCGCCCCGCGGTGAGCGCTTCGTCGACATCGCCTGGCTCACCCCGGAGGGCGAGCTGATGTCCGACGAGCACTGGGAGAGCGGCTTTGTCAAGTCACTGCAGATCTTCCTCAACGGCGACGGCCTGGCCAGCCGCGACGACCGGGGCCAGCTGGTCAGCGACCGCTCGTTCCTGCTGCTGCTCAACGCCCACCACGAACCGCTGACCTTCCGGTGCCCGAGCGAGGGCCCGTCCGGGCCGTGGCGGGTGGTGCTCGACACGACCGAGCCCGTCTTCCGCGGCGAGTCGGAGCGCGAGGAGCTGCACCACGGCGGCGCGCGCGAGGTCGCCGCCAACTCGATCGTGGTGCTGCGCGAGGCGTCGTCGTGAGCCAACCCCTGCGAGCGACCTACCGCCTTCAGCTCCACCCCGGCTTCACCTTTGCCGCGGCCGAACGGCTCGTGCCGCAGCTCGCCGAGCTCGGGGTGAGCCACCTCTACCTCTCCCCCTGCCTGGAGGCGGTGCCGGGCTCCACCCACGGCTACGACGTGGTCGATCCGACCCGCATCCGGGCCGAGCTCGGTGGCGAGGCCGGCCTGCGGGCGCTGGCGGACACGGCCCACGCGGGGGGGCTCGGCCTGGTGCTCGACGTCGTGCCAAACCATGTCGCGCTCGTCAGCCCCGCCAACCCCTGGTGGTGGGACACCCTGGCGCACGGTCCCGACGGACGCTACGGCCGCCACCTCGACATCCACTGGCGGCCAGGGCCGTACGGGCAGCCCACGCTGCTGCTGCCCGAGCTCGGCCGGCCGCTCGAGGAGGAGCTCGCCGGCGACGACCTACGGCTGGAGCACGACCCCACCGACCGGCCGCCCGCGTGGCGGATCCGCTACCACGAGCACGCCTGGCCGCTGGCGCCGGGCAGCCTGGAGACGGCCGGGCTCGACCCGGCCGACGTCGCCGGCACCCGTGACGCCGTCGACCACGACCGGACCCGCCTGGCCGACCTGCTCGACCGGCAGCACTACCGACTCGCCCACTGGCGTCGGGCCAACGAGGAGCTCGACCACCGCCGCTTCTTCGACGTCTCCACGCTCGGCGGCGTCCGGGTCGAGGACCCGCAGGTGTTCGACGACGCCCACGCGGCCGTCCTCCCCCTGCTGCACGAGGGCGTCGTCGACGGTCTGCGGATCGACCACCCGGACGGGTTGGCCGACCCGGCCGGCTATCTGCGGTCGCTGCGCGCCGCCGCGGGAGCCCACGCCTGGATCGTCGTGGAGAAGATCCTCGAACGCGGCGAGCGGCTGCGCCACTCCTGGCCGATCGACGGCACGGTCGGCTACGAGTTCGCCGACCTGGAGCTCGGAGTGCACGTCGACCCGGGAGCGGGCCCGGCGCTCGACGCGCTGCACGCGACGCTCACGGGCGAGCCGATGGACCGTGACACCCTGGCCGACACCGCCAAGCGCACCGCGCTGTCCATGCTGTTCGGTGCCGAGCGCGGTCGACTGGAGGCCGCGCTGGTCACCGCCCTGCCCGACCGGAACCTGGACGCCGACACCGTCACGACACTGATCACCGAGCTGCTGGTCGCCTGGCCCGTCTACCGCACCTACGTCCGGCCGGCGGGCGCAGAGATCGACGCCGCCGACACCCACGTGATCGACCGGGCCGTGGCACAGGTGCGTGCCCGCCGCCCCGAGCTCGGCGACCACCTCGACGTCGTGCGCCGGCTGCTCCGCCTCGAGCTCCGCAGCGACGCCGCCGACGCCTTCGTGGTCGCCTTCCAGCAGCTGACCGGCCCGGTCATGGCCAAGGGCGTCGAGGACACCGTGCTCTACCGCGACCTGCGCTTCGTGGCCGTCAACGAGGTCGGCGGTGACCCGACCCACCTCGGACGCGGTGTCGGCGAGCTGCACGCCGCCAACGCCGACGCGCAGGCACACCGACCGACGACGATGCGGCTGTCCTCCACCCACGACACCAAGCGCAGCGAGGACGTCCGTGCCCGCCTCGCGGTGCTCTCGCAGGAACCGTACGCGTGGGTGCTGGCCGTGCTCGAGCTTCGCGAGCTGGTCGCCGACCGGCTCCCGAGGGCCCGGCCGTCCCCGGCGCACGAGCACCTGGCCCTGCAGACCGCCGTGGGTGCCTGGCCGATCGACGCGGGGCGGCTCGGCGACTATCTCGTCAAGGCGGCCCGGGAGGGCAAGCAGGCGACCGACTGGCTCGCCCCCGACGACGACTACGAGGCCGCGCTGCACGACTACGCAGCCGCGCTGGTCGACGACACCGTGGTGGCTGCGGCCGTCCAGCGGGTCGTGGACGAGGTCACCGAGCCCGGCTGGATCACCTCGTCGGCCATGCTGGCCTGCAAGCTCACGGCGCCCGGCGTGCCCGACACCTACCAGGGCACCGAGCTGTGGGACCGGTCGCTGGTGGATCCCGACAACCGCCGTGACGTGGACCACGACCGGCGGGCCCGACTGCTCGCCGAGCTGCGCGATCCGCCGTCACCGACCGAGCTGCTGGCCCGGGCCGACGAGGGCCTGCCGAAGCTGTGGCTGCTGCGCCAGGCGTTGGCGGTGCGCCGCGAGCAACCGGCGGCCGTCGGCACCGACGGCACCTACTCGCCGCTGTGGCCGGTAGGGCCCCGCAGCGACCACCTCATCGCGTTCGTCCGCGGCGGCCGTGTCGCCACGGTCGCCCCGCTGCGGGTGCGCGGACTCGGCCGGCGGTTCCCCGACTGGGACTGGGCCGGCACCCGGATCGAGCTGCCGGCCGGGCGCTGGAGCGACCGGCTCACGGGCCACTGCCACGACGGCGGCCCGGTCGAGCTCGCATCCCTGCTCGCCGCGTTCCCGGTCGCGCTGCTGGTGCGGGAGGACTGAGTGGTCGATCGCGAACGGCTCCGGCGACTCAACATCATGCCCGCCTATCCGGACAACTTCGGGCGGTGGCACCACGTGGACGCGGCGACCGTCGACCACCTGCTGGCTGCGATGGACCTCCCGGACGACGTCCAGCACCTGCCGCACTCCGACGATGTCATCGTCACACGGCAGGGCTGGCGGCGTGCGGTCCCGCCCGGGGAGCTCGAGCTCGAGCACGGCGGCAGCGCGCCGGTCCGCGGCGAGCTGCCCGATTCCCTGCCCCTCGGCTACCACACCCTGCACCGCACCGACGGTGGTCACAGCTCGGTGATCGTCAGCCCCGGGACCTGCCTGCCCCACCCGGGCCGGGGCTGGGGCTGGGCGGTCCAGCTCTACGCGGCCCGCTCGTCGGCGAGTTGGGGTGCCGGCGACCTGGCCGACCTGCGCGAGCTGGGCCGCTGGTCCGCCGAGCAGGGCGCGAGCATCGCGCTCGTCAACCCGCTGGATGCCGTGATCCCCGAACAGCCCCGGCAGACGAGCCCCTACTTCCCCTCCTCCCGCCGGTTCCGCGACGTGCTCTACCTGCGGATCGACGAGGTGCCCGGCATCGAGGTGGCCGCTGCGACCCTGCCGGCGCTCGCCGACCGGGCCCGGGGCGACGCACGGCACATCGACCGGGACGCGATCACCGCCGCGAAGCTCGCGGCGCTCGAGCAGGTCTGGCACCACGCACCAGGCGTGGCGGACGAGCCGGGCTTCGAGCGCTACCGCCGGGAGCAGGGCGAGGCGCTGACCACCTTCGCGACCTTCATGACGCTCGCCGAGCAGCACGGTGGCGGGTGGCGATCCTGGCCCACCGAGCTGCGCCATCCCGACGCCCCGGCGGTGGCGGCCGCCGCACGGGCGCACGACGACCGGGTGCGCTTCCACGCGTGGGTGCAGTGGCTGCTGGACGAGCAGCTGGCGGGAGCGGCCCGGGCACTGCCCCTGATGCGCGACCTTCCGGTCGGCTTCGACCCGGACGGGGCCGACGCGTGGGAGTGGCAGGACCTGCTGGCGCGCGACGTCACCATCGGCGCTCCCCCCGACGAGCTCGGCCCGGACGGCCAGGACTGGATGATGCCGCCGTTGGTGCCGTGGAAGCTGCACGCAGCCGGCTACCGACCCTTCATCGAGACGGTCCGCTCCGCGCTGCGGCACGCCGCGGCGCTGCGCATCGACCACGTCCTGGGGCTGTTCCGGCTGTTCTGGATCCCGACCGGGGCCGGCGCTTCCGGCGCGTACGTGCGACAGCACACCAACGAGCTGCTCGACATCCTGGCACTCGAGTCGCACCGTGCCGGCGCCTACGTCGTCGGTGAGGACCTCGGCACTGTGGAGGCGGGGGTACGCGAGCACCTGGCCGAACGCGACATGCTGCGCTACCGCGTGCTGTGGTTCGAGGACGAGCCACCGCACCGCTGGGAGCGGCCCGGGCTCGGCTCGATCACCACCCACGACCTCCCGTCAGTCGCTGGGCTGTGGACCCGCAGCGATCTGGAGGAGTACCGGCAAGTCGGCGTGCCGCTCGACCCACAGCACCTGGAGGCGATGCGCGAG